>NZ_JACAPH010000009.1:0-109833 GCF_013385805.1 Pseudomonas sp. C6002
CTGTAAGAGCGGAACCAATACAAGCCGTAACCGAAGGAATGGATATGTACTCAACCAAACGAAGCCCAAAAGCATGAGCCTCCTGCCTTACGCCTGGGCCAAATCCCAACGTATCCTCCTTCACCCGGGAACCCAGGGCCCGACGCTGACCATCTGCCCCTCGACCCCCGGCTGGTCCATCAGCGAAGTCCACCGCCAGTTCGGCCAAACCCACCTGATCCAGGTGCGCGACGACGAACTGGACGGCCTCCTGGCCACTGCCTACGCCGACACCGGCAGCGCCGCCGCCGTCGTGGGCGCCGCCGAAAACGAAGTCGACCTCGACCGCCTCATGCAAGACATCCCCGAAATCACCGACCTGCTCGACACCCAGGACGGCGCCCCGGTGATCCGCATGATCAACGCCTTGCTCACCCAGGCCGCCCGCGACGAAGCCAGCGACATCCACATCGAACCCTACGAAACCCACTCCGTGGTGCGCTACCGCGTCGACGGCACGCTGCGTGACGTGGTGTCCCCGCGCAAGGCCCTGCACGGCGCCTTGGTCTCACGCATCAAGATCATAGCCCAACTCGATATCGCCGAAAAACGCCTGCCCCAGGACGGCCGCATCGCCCTGCGCGTTGCCGGTCGCCCCATCGATATCCGCGTCTCCACCGTGCCCACCGGCCATGGCGAGCGCGTAGTGATGCGCCTGCTGGACAAACAAGCCGGCCGCCTGCAGCTGGAAACCCTCGGCATGGACCCCGCCGTCCTGGCCAAACTCGACACCCTGATCCGCCAACCCCACGGCATCGTGCTGGTCACCGGCCCCACCGGCAGCGGCAAGACCACCAGCCTCTACGCCGCCCTGGCCCGGCTGGATGCGAGCACCAGCAATATCCTGACCGTCGAAGACCCGGTGGAATACGACCTGCCGGGCATCAGCCAGATCCAGGTCAACGCCAAGATCGACATGACCTTCGCCCTGGCCCTGCGGGCAATCCTGCGCCAGGACCCGGACATCATCATGATCGGCGAAATCCGCGACCTGGAGACCGCACAAATTGCCGTCCAGGCCTCGCTCACGGGCCACCTGGTACTCGCCACCCTACACACCAACGATGCCGTCTCGGCGGTCAACCGCTTGATCGACATGGGCGTCGAACCGTTCCTGCTGGCCTCGTCACTGCTCGGCGTATTGGCCCAGCGCCTGGTGCGTCGGTTGTGCCCGCACTGCAAGCAGGAAGACCCGGCCGCGCCCGGCACCTGGCGGCCTGTCGGGTGCGCGCAGTGCAACCAGATCGGTTACAGCGGGCGTACCGGTATCCATGAATTGTTCTGCATCGACGACGAGCTGCGCGGGCTGATCCACCAGGGCGCCGGCGAGCAGGCCTTGAAGGCCGCCGCACGCCGGGCCGGCATGTTCAGCATGCGTGAGGATGGCGATCGCTGGGTACGCAGCGGCGCCACCGCCCCCGAAGAAATCCTGCGCGTAACACGGGACGCCTGATGAACCGATACCGCTACGAAGCCGCCGACGCCAGCGGCAAGCTGGAGTCCGGGCACCTTGAGGCAGACAGCCAGAGCGGCGCGTTTGCCCACCTGCGCAGCCGTGGCCTGACGGCCTTGCGGGTGCAGGTCGAGAACAACAACGAGCGTGCCGGCGGTGGCAGCCGGTTCAGCGCCAAGCTCTCGGACAACGACCTGGCCTGGGCCACGCGCCAGCTGGCGAGCCTGCTCGGTGCGAGCTTGCCACTGGAGGCCGCGTTGAGCGCCACGGTGGAGCAAGCCGAGAAAAAACACATCGCCCAGACCTTGAGCGCGGTGCGCGCCGATGTGCGCAGCGGCATGCGCCTGGCCGATGCGTTGGCCGCCCGGCCCCGGGACTTTCCGT
Organism: Pseudomonas sp. C6002; assembly: GCF_013385805.1. Lineage (NCBI taxonomy): Bacteria > Pseudomonadati > Pseudomonadota > Gammaproteobacteria > Pseudomonadales > Pseudomonadaceae > Pseudomonas > Pseudomonas sp. C6002. The sequence continues at coordinate 1,877 of NZ_JACAPH010000009.1, forward strand.
CGATCTATCGGGCGCTGATCGCGGCGGGGGAGGAGTCCGGCGACCTGGCCCAGGTCATGGAGCGCCTCGCCGACTACATCGAGGAACGCAATAACCTGCGGGGCAAGATCCTCACGGCGTTTATCTACCCGGGCGTGGTGGGGCTGGTGTCCATCGGCATTGTGATTTTCCTGCTCAGCTACGTGGTGCCGCAGGTGGTCAGTGCGTTTTCCCAGGCTCGCCAGGACCTGCCGGGCCTGACGTTGGCGATGCTCAATGCGAGTGACTTTATCCGCGCCTGGGGCTGGCTGTGTTTTGCCGGGATCGTGGGTGGTTTCTGGAGCTGGCGCCTGTACCTGCGCAACCCCGTGGCACGGTTGAGCTGGCACAGCCGGGTGTTGCGCCTGCCGTTGATCGGGCGTTTTGTACTGGGCCTCAACACCGCGCGGTTTGCCTCGACCCTGGCGATTCTCGGCGGGGCGGGCGTGCCGTTGTTGCGCGCCCTGGAAGCGGCGCGCCAGACCTTGTCCAACGACCGCTTGAGCCAGTGCGTCACAGATGCCACCGCCAAGGTGCGCGAGGGCGTCAACCTGGCTCCTGCGCTGGCGGTGGAAAAGGTCTTTCCGCCCGTGCTGATCCACCTGATCGCCAGCGGCGAAAAAACCGGCTCGCTGCCGCCGATGCTCGAACGCGCGGCGCAAACCCTGTCGCGGGATATCGAGCGTCGGGCGATGGGCATGACGGCGTTGCTTGAGCCACTGATGATCGTGGTGATGGGGGCCGTTGTGCTGGTCATCGTCATGGCCGTGCTGCTGCCGATCATCGAAATCAACCAACTGGTGACCTGACTGCTGACGAAACACGATCAAAAATGTGGGAGCGGGCTTGCTCGCGAAAGCGGTGTGTCAGTCAACACATGTCGCGCCTGATCCACCGCTTTCGCGAGCAAGCCCGCTCCCACATTTTAACTGCGTTTCTTCAAGACTATTTTCGCGCGCCCGACACGCGGGTCCCAACCTCGGGTTCCTCATTCTGTCATCTGCCCAACCCCACCACACGGCCCGTAACGCCTCCAGCCCGGTCCTCGAAATCCGCGCTGAAACCTCGCTGTCACCTCACCCCCAAACCGCTCAAAAGTGTGACCAAAACACCCGAGAATCTTTTTAAAAATCAAGCCGTTCCTCCCGAGGTTTTTTCCTTTAGCTGTCATCGGATGCTGCGAAATTGCATACCCATGGCCTCACCCCTGGGTACCCCCCGGAACACAGCCCGGGACCGAAGCCATAGCGTCATCTACCCCAACGTACAAACACGACGAAAGGAGCTTCTTCATGTTTAAGCGCAACGTTCTCGCGGTATCCATGACCCTCGCTGCACTGTGCTCGGCCCAGGCTGCCATGGCAGACATCAACGGCGGCGGCGCCACCCTGCCACAACCGCTGTACCAGACCTCCGGCGTATTGACCGCCGGTTTCGCCCCGTACATCGGCGTGGGCAGCGGCAAGGGCAAACTGGCGTTCCTGAACAACGACTACAGCCAGTTCGGCACCGGCACCAAGAACGTTCACTGGGCGGGCAGCGACTCGAAGCTGACCTCGACTGAACTGTCCACCTACGCCTCCACCAAACAAGCGACCTGGGGCAAGCTGATTCAAGTGCCTTCGGTCGCCACTTCGGTTGCCATTCCATTCAACAAGGCCGGTACCAACGCAGTTGACCTGAGCGTTGATCAACTGTGCGGCGTGTTCTCGGGCCGCATCACCACCTGGAACCAACTCCCGGCTACCGGTCGCACCGGTAACATCGTGGTGGTTTACCGTAACGAAGCCAGCGGCACCACCGAGCTGTTCACCCGTTTCCTGGCGGCCAAGTGCGTCAATGAGTCCAAGAAATTTGTGGTCACCACCAACTTCGCGGACAGCTTCGGCGTGCCACCAGGCGCCGTGCCTGCCGTGACCAGCCAAGGCGTGATGACCGCGCTGAACGCCGGTGATGGTCGCATCACCTACATGAGCCCGGACTATGCCGCGCCTACCTTGGCTGGCCTGGATGACGCCACCAAAGTGGCCAAGGTCGCCGGTGTTTCTCCAGCCCCTGATAACGTTTCCGCCGCCATCGCTGCTGTGCCCGTACCGGCTGCTGCCAACGTCGCCAACCAGAACGCCTGGGTACCGGTGTTTGCTGCCGCCGCCGATGCCAACGATCCAAGCGTCGTGCCTTACCCAAGCAGCGGTTATCCGATCCTGGGCTTCACCAACCTGATCTTCAGCCAGTGCTACGCCGACGCCACCCAGACCTCGCAAGTGCGTGCATTCTTCACCCGTCACTTCGGTGCCAGCGCCTTGAACAGCAACGACAACGCGATCAAGGCCAACCGCTTCGTGCCACTGCCAGCTGCCTGGAAAGCCGCGATCACCAGCAACTTCGTTACCGCAACCAGCGCGCTGAGCATCGGCAAGTCTGATGTCTGCAACGCCATCGGTCGTCCGCTGTAACCCACGCTTTTACCGACCGGCAACACCCGATCAGCAACGGCCTGTGCCGTTGCTGATTTTTGCGTTTGCGGCTCGGCTATCAGCCTTACATGAACTTTCCATGACAGAAGTTCAGTCCCGCCCCTCGCCAACCGCCTAACTCCCATACGTGACGCACGTCGCCAGTTCCCCATGGGCAAAAACAAAGAAGGAAGCTTCCTGATGGTCCGCTGCAAACCACCGGTCAACCTGAATGCCCAAGGCCCTGGCGGCCAGACGATCTTGCGCCTCAAACCCCTGGCCCAGGCGATTGCCTTGTTCATGGTGGCAGGCAGCGCCCACGCGGCGACAGCGTTCAGCTCCGGCTGGTTTGCCGACAAGGGTGCCTCCCAGGCGGCGACAGCGGCCCGCCTCAACGGGGCGCAGGTGCCGGGGATTCCGTCGTTGAATCAGCAGGCGCGGGCGAACCAGCAGTTGTCACGTTCCATCAGCACGCTCAACAACAGTGTCGCGGCGATTGCGGCCCAGCAGGCCGCCCAGGCCGCTGGCCGGCAAGCGGCGCTCGGCCAGGTCTCGACGATTCCCGACGGCCTCGGCAAGGGCGGCTTGCAGGTGGACAACAGCCTGACCCAGGGCTGGACCAACGCCAAGGGCCCGACCCAGAGCCAGTCCGGTGGCAAGACCACGGTGACTATCGAGCAGACCGCCGACAAGGCGATCCTCAACTGGGAAACCTTCAACGTCGGACGCAACACCACGGTCGATTTCCAGCAGCAATCGAATTGGGCCGTGCTCAACCGTGTCAACGACCCCAACGCGCGCCCCAGCGAAATCCAGGGCCAGATCAACGCCCCTGGCACAGTGATGATCATGAACCGCAACGGGGTGATCTTCAGCGGCAGCAGCCAGGTCAATGTGCGCAACCTGGTGGCGGCCGCTGCCACCATCACCGATGACCAATTCACCCAACGCGGGATCTATGTGGATGCCAACGGCACCCAGCCGACCTTCACCGACGCGGCGGGCAAGGTCGAGGTGCAGCGCGGCGCGTTGATCCAGACTCACAACCCGGCCACCTCTACCGACGCCGGTGGCTACGCCTTGCTGCTCGGCTCGGAGGTCGAGAACGCCGGCAGCATCATCACCGCCAGGGGCCAGGCCACCCTGGCCGCCGGCGACAGTTTTTATATCCGCAAGGGCGTCGGCACCACCGGCAACGACCGCTCCACCACCCGTGGCAATGAAGTGGCCACCAGCCTCAAGGCCGGCAGCACGTCGGGCAAGGTCAGCAACAGCGGCCTGATCATGGCGTCGACCGGCGACATCACCCTCACCGGGCACCAGGTGCAGCAGAACGGCGTGGCCCTGGCCAGCACCTCGGTGGATACCCGCGGCACGATTCACTTGCTCAACGCCGCCAGCGACACCAGCGCCAGCGTGACCCTGGGCGAGGGCAGCACCACGGCGATCCTGCTGGACGCCAGCGGCAGCACCGCCCTCAACAGCCAGAAGGACAACGGCCTGATCAAGCTCGACGGCTTGCCTGCCAACCTGATCACCGGCCAGTTCAACAACCTCAGCGCGGTGGCCGACCGCACTGACCAGTCGCGGATCGAGATCGTCAGCGGCGGCACTGTGGATTTGCGCAAAGGCTCGATCACCCTGGCCACCGGCGGCCAGGTGGCGGTCAGTGCCGGCCAGCGCAGCCTGGTGCGTGACGGCGCGATGATCGACGTGTCCGGCGCGATTGGCGTCAAGGTGGCGATGGAAGCCAACAACATCAAGATCAACGTGCAAGGCAACGAACAGCGCGACGCGCCCGCCAACCGTGACGGCGGGCAATTGATCAACAATGACGTGTGGGTCGACCTGCGGGACCTGGTGTTCGTCCCGGCCGGCACCAACGGCTATGCGACGGACCGCTGGTACACCGCCGGCGGGCTGCTGGAAGTCGGCGGTTACCTGGGCACCCAGGGCCACTCGGTCGGCGAGTGGATGGCCCAGGGCGGCACTGTGACGTTCACCGGCAAGGACGTGGTGACCCAGCAGGGGGCCCAGGTCAATCTGTCGGGCGGCACCGTCGATGTGCAGGCCGGCTACATCCGCCAGACCTGGCTCAAGGGGCCTGACGGCCAGCTCTATGATCTGTCGAAAGCCCCCGGGGACATTCTCTACGCGGGGATCTACAAGGGCTTTGAAGACACCAGCGTCCGCTGGGGCCGCAGCGATTTCTACTACAACCCGCTGGTGGCCCAGCAAAGCCGCTACGAGGCGGGCTACACCGTGGGCCGCGACGCCGGCAAGCTGGTGGTGGGCACCACCAACGCGGTGCTGGAAGGCCAGTTGATCAGCGATGTATTCCAGGGCGATCGCCAGACCCAGGCACCGAATATCAACCTTGATGGTTATCAGCAGTCACAGCAGGCCATGGCCCAGCGGGCGCAGTTGATCATTGGCCAGTACACGCCGGTGTACAACAAGGCCACCGGCACCTTGCGCTACGCCTTGACCCCGACCATCGACCAGGTGCTGATCGAGGGCAGCACGCAAAAAATCGCCGACGGCCTGGACCTGGCCACTGCGCTGCCGACCGAACGCCAGGGCAAACTGGTGCTCGACAGTGACCAGCTCAATGGCTACCGGTTGGGCGCGATCAAGGTCGGCGCAAAGCAGCAGATTGACGTCAATGGCGCACTCAAGGTGGCTGACGGCGGCGACATCACCCTGTTCGGCCCCGTGGTTTCAGTCAATGCCAACCTCACGGCCCACGGCGGCATCATCAACGCGGGCAACCTGCTGAATCAGGTCGACCTCAATCGCTCCAATGTCGTTGGCGATGTGATTCTGCCGGGCATCGGCCGGCTCGATGTGGCCGCCGGAGTCAAGCTGGACAGTTCCGGGCGCTGGAATAATCTGGCGCTGGACCCTTCGGCCACTGACGGGGTGGCGTATATCAACGGTGGCAAGGTGTCGTTGCGCAGCTCCGGCGACGTGAACCTCGCGGCGGGCAGCCTGGTGGAAACGTCCTCCGGGGCGACCATCGGCCTGGATGGCAAAGTCCGGGGCGGCAAGGGCGGCGACGTGACCGTGGGCGCACTGGGGGCTTTGGACCTGGGCGCCGAGATTCGCGGCTATGGCGTCAGCGCAGGCGGCACCCTGACCTTGCAGGCCAACAAGGTGCAGATCGGCCAGAGCCCGCAGGCGCCGGATGCCAAGACCTTGCAGTTGGCCGGGGATTTTTTCAACAAGGGTTTTTCGGCCTATGACATTACCGGCAACGAAGGATTGCTGGTCGCCGATGGTACTCAGGTGGATGTGAACGTGCCGGCCTACCGGCTCTCGGAGCAGGCCGCCACGACGCCGGGCGGCGGCGCTGCGGCCAGCGTGATGGAGCGCTGGACCCCGCCGCTTTACCAGGAAGACGCGAGCAAGGGCGTACTCGGCCAACGCCGTGGCGCCAGCCTGACCCTTTCCGCCGGCCACCTGGAGTCGCCTGCCGAGCAACTGCCGACAACCGCGCTGGTGGTCGGCAAGGGCGCGGTGATCAGCGTCGACCCGAGCCAGTCGATCAACCTGCGCAGCATCGGCCAACTGACGGTCGACGGCACGCTCAATGCCTGGGGTGGCAGCGTCAACCTGAACGGCCTGACCACGCGCGCGTTCGAGCCGGCCAACGCGATTGGCCACGGCCGCTCCATCTGGCTGGGTGAAAATGCACTGATCGATGTCGCCGCCCGGGCCGCGACCGCCGTGGACAATCGTGGAAGCCAATACGGGTTGGTCCGTGACGGCGGCAAGATCAGCATCGGCGGCGAGATCAACCTGAGCACCGGCACGGTCACTGCCAGCGACCTGTTTGTGGTGGTACGCGAGGGCGCCCGGCTGGACGCGTCGGGCACGCAAGCGGTGTTGGATGTGCCGGGGCAGGGCGCAACCCGGGTGGCCAGCAATGGCGGCAGCATCAGCCTGGCGTCCAACAATGGCTTGTACCTGGACGGCAGTCTGGTAGCCCGGGCCGGCGGTGCCGGCGCAGCGGGCGGCAGCCTGAACGTAGCGCTGGACAGCCCGTATTACACCAAGAGCAGTGTCACGGATCGCGTGCTGAAGGTGCGTGAATTGGTGCTCGGCCAGACCCATCAGGCCCACCCGCTCGCCGGCACCGCCGCCGACGCGGCCGACAGCCTGGAATACGGCCACGCTCGCCTGGGCGTCGACCAGGTCAGTGCGGGCGGCTTCGACAACCTGGCATTGATGAGCAACGGCCTGTTGAGTTTCGACGGCGATGTGTCCTTGAACATGGGCCAGAGCCTGCGCCTGTACAGCGGTGCCTTCAACCTCAGTGAGGGCGCGGCAGCCAATGCCCGGGTGAATCTGTCGGCACCGTCTCTGCTGCTGTCCGGCATGGATTCGCCGGCCCGGGAGTTCTACGTGAACCCGGTGTCGGTGTTGCCGTTACCCTCGCTGCGCGCCACCGAGGCGCAGTTCAATGCCAGCGGCAGCTTGATCGATGTGCGCGGCAGCGTGTTGTTTGGCAGCAAGGGCAAACTGCGCCAGGCCGACGACAGCCTGGTCGGCCTTGAGCGTCGCGGCTTTGATCAGGTCAACCTGACCAGCCAGGGCGATCTGCGCTTCCTGGCGGGTGCGAACCCGGACGGCGTGGCCTTGAGGGTCAGCACCCAGTTATTGACCCAGGGCGACATGACCTTGCGGGCGGCGCAGTTGTATCCGGCCACGGAGGTCGGTGCGCGGGTCATTGCCGGCTACCTGAGCGAATTCAACAGCCTCAACATCACGTTCGACCCGCTGCGCACCCTGACCATTGGCCGTACCGGCAACACGGATGCCGCGGTGCCTTACTCGGCATTCGGGCGCCTGCAACTGGGCGCCGCGACGGTGCGGCAGGGCGGTGTGGTGCGGGCGCCCCTGGGGTTGATCGATATCGGCAGCATGGGCAGCAGCCAGGTGCAATTGCTGCCGGGCAGCGTGACCTCGGTGAGCGGCAGGGGCTTGGTGCTGCCGTATGGCGGCACCCTGGACGGGCAGGTCTATAAGTACAACGGCAAGACCGTGACGTTTGTCGGCCAGGGCGGGCTGGTCAACCAGGACGCGGAACTCAGCGTCGGGGTGATTCTCGGCGGCCAGTCGGTGCAGGTGCAGCCTGAGGCTACCCTGGACCTGTCGGGCGGCGGCGAATTGCTGGGGGCCGGTTTCGTTTCCGGGCGCGGAGGCTCTACGGATGCGCGCTACAGCCCACTGGTGCAGTTTGGTGCCAATGGCGGTTTTGTGTTGCCGGGCCTGGGCACCAACCCGATTTACGCCATCGTGCCCGGGGTGCAGCCTGGCGCGGCGCCGGTGGCACCGGAGAAGGGCGCAGTCGATCCGTTGGTGGGCCAGCAGGTCACCATCGGCGCCGGAGTGCCGGGGCTGCCGGCGGGCACTTATACCCTGATGCCGTCCACCTACGCCTTGATGCCCGGCGCTTTCCGCGTCGAGATCAACGGCCTGGCCGGGCTCGGCAGTGATGCCGCCACCCAGCGGATGCGCAATGGCTCCTGGTCCACCGCCGGGCGCTTGTCCATCGCCAACACCGGGATCGGCAACAGCGTTGCCAGCCAGTTGATTCTGACCTCGGCCGATACCTTGCGTCGCTATTCCCAATACAACGAAACCAGCTACGCCCAGTTCGCCATGGCCGACGCTGCGAAACAGGGTGTGCCACGCCCGATGCTCGCCGTCGACGCCAAGACCCTGAAACTGGCCTTGCGGCCAGGGGGCGGCGCTGATGCGTTTTCGTTCCAGGGCATAGGCCGTTTTGAGGCCGCGGCGGGTGGCTATGGCGGCGCGGTGGCGGTGATTGATCCAGGCAAGCTTGGTATTGAAGTCGTCGCGGCGGGCAGTTCCGCAACCAGCGGTTTTTCCGGCATTACCTTCAACGATGACAGCCTCAACGCCTTGGGAGCCTCGCGTTTGATGGTGGGGGGGATGACGGCAGTTACGTATGGCCAGTCCGGGAATTACATCGTCCTGGCGGGCGGTACGAGTCGGGCCAACAGCACCGTCACGCTTCGGGAAGGTGTGACGCTCGCAGCGCCGGAAGTCTTTTTGTTGAGTGACACCAACGCGATCGTCCTGGAGCAGGGCGCATCCATCAACACCATCGGCCGTGGCAAAGCCAGCTACGACGCTCGTGACGGTTTTATCTACAAAGTCACCAATATGCTGGCGGCGTCCAACGGCTTGCTCAATGTCATTGCATTCAATACGACGGTGCCCAGCGGCGGGATCAGCATCGGTGTGTGTGACACGGGCCTGTGCAGCGGGCAAACCGGGCTGTACTCCGAAGGCAGCATCGTGGCGTTGACCAACAATACCTTCCAGTTGGGCGACCAGGTGCGCTACGGCACCCGTCACCTCAACCTGGGGGTCAACACCATTAACCTCGGCAGCGCCCAAGCCCTGGCCGCTGCCGCTGCGGCCAATCAGTTGCCGGCCGGCCTGACACTCACCCAGGCGCTTCTTGATCGCCTGCTCAAAGGTGATTCACAGTTCGGTGCGCCGGCCCTGGAAACCCTGCAGCTCTCGGCGCGGGACAGTTTCAACTTCTACGGCAGTACCTCCCTGGACACCTATGACCCACTGACGGGTAAATCGCGGCTGAGCAACCTGATGCTCTCCACTCCGGCGATCTACGGTGCCGGTGGCGCTGGCGACGTGGCCAACATTCATACCGCCAACCTGATCTGGCAGGGCGCGACCACCCCACCGGGCTCGGTGATCGCCGGCGGGGCGGGCACTGGCAGCGGGCGCCTGGATATCAACGCCGAGCGTATTGAGTTCGGCTACGGCGCCTTTGCCCAGACCAACACCGTGAGCAGTTTCGATCGCCTGGCTTTGGGCTTTGCCAGCGTGAACCTCAATGCCAGCGAGCGCATTACCGCCAACCACAAGGGCAGCCTCTCGGTGTATCAGAGCCAGGGCGCCTATGACCCGGTGAAGGGCTTCCAGTACAGCGGCGGCGACCTGAATATCCTCACCCCGCTGATGACCGGCGAAGCCGGTTCGGTGAACCGCATCACCGCAGGTCGGGCGATTGATATTGCAGCGTCCGCGGGGGCGCGTGGCAAGGCCGACGGCCAGGGCGCCGAACTGTCCCTGCAAGGCGACAGCATTCGCCTGGCCACGGCGGTAGTGCTGCCCAGCGGCAAAGTCAGCCTGGGCGCCCGGGGTGATGTGGTGCTGACGGATGCGGCGTTGATCGACGTGGCCGGTGGCGCCACTGTGTTCAACGATGTGACCCAATACGGCGCGGGCGGCACTGTGCTGCTGGACAGCCGCAGCGGCAACATACTGCAGGCTGCCGGCTCGACCATCGACCTCTCGGCCAAAAACAACCAGGCCGGCAAACTGCGGGCGGTTGCGGTGGACGCGGCGGGCGGTATCGTCGACCTGCAAGGCACGATCCTCGCCGGCAGCAGTGGCTATTACGATGCGGGCGGGACCACGATGCCTTATGAGGCCGGTACCGTGGAAATCCAGGCCCAGCGCCTGGGCAGCAGCGGTTCACTGGACCAGCAGTTCGCCGACCTCAACCAGCGCCTGAATCAAGGCCAGGTGTTCGGCACACGCAGCTTCCAGCTCAAGCAGGGCGACTTGACCATCGGCAATGGCCTCAAGGCCGGCACCGTCAACGTCTCCGTGGACAACGGCAGCCTGCGGGTCACCGGCCTGGTGGACGCCAGTGGCGAGCGCGTCGGCAGCATCAACCTGGCCGGCAAGCACGGCCTGACGCTGGACGGCGGCGCGGTACTCGACGCCCATGGCAGCAAGCTGCGGGTGGACAGCTACGGCAAGATCATCGACTCGCCCAACCGGGCCATGGTGGTGCTCGGCTCCGGCACCGGTCAACTGACTCTGGCCGATGGCGCACGCGTCGACCTGCGCCACGGCACCGAGGCGGTCCAGGGCAATGACGGGCGCAACCGCGGCACCCTGGAACTGAATGCACCACGGCTGATCAACGTCGATGGCACCAGCAACGACATCAACATCGATGCCCATGGCCGCCTGACGATCCAGGGCGCGCGCTCGATCACCCTCAACGGCATGATCAGCTACGACGATGCACCACTGGTCACCGACCCGACGGCCAGCGGGCGGCCTTACCAACAGATCGACCAGGCCTACCTGGATGGCAAGCATGTGCTGAGCACGGCCTTTATCAACGGTGCATTGCTCAACCAGAACCTGCTGCAAAACAAACTCGCCGGGCTTAACAATGCAACCTACGCCGATGCGTTCCACCTGCGCCCGGGCGTGGAAGTCGTCAGCAAGACCGCGGACGGTGACCTGGTAGTGCAGGGCGATCTGGACCTGTCCGGCTACCGCTACGCCAGCCTCAACCCCAACAGCCAGAAAACCTCGGTGTATGGCTCCGGTGAGTCGGGCAGCCTGACCCTGCGCGCCGGTGGCGACCTGAATATTTACGGCAGCATCAACGACGGTTTTGCACCGCCACCGCAGACCGTCGATGACAAGGGCTGGGTGTTGTTGCCGGGTATCGACTTTACCGGGGGCACGATCATCGTGCCGGGTAACGGCATCACCCTGGCGGACGGCACGACCTTCCCGGCGGGCACCGTGCTCAACTACGACCTGCCGATCAAGGCCGTGGGCGTGGCCGCCGGTACGCGCTTGCCGACCCGGGCGACGCTGAACCAGGACCTGACGCTGCCTGCCGGTACGGTACTGGCCGCAGCGGTGTTCGACAGCGCGGGCAATGTGCTGTTTGCCGCAGGCACGTTATTGAGCCAGGCACACACCCTGGCGGCCGGCTCACAGCTGGACGCCGGCAGCCTGCTGACCCAGGACACCCGGCTCGGGGCGCTGACCTGGCCCAAAGGGGTGCCGTTGCCGACGAACTACGAGGCGCTTAACCCGACGCAAAACCACGTGACCCTCAATGGCGACATACCGCTGCCGCGCGGCGCGTTGATTCCTTCCGGCACCAACGTCAAGTTGCCGGGCGGGGCTGAGTCGGTGGCGTTGCGCCCGGAAGTGGCGGGGCGCCAGGGCAAGCTGTGGGCCCTCTCGCCGATGCTGGCCGAAGGTTCGCAATCCTGGTCGCTGCGGTTGGTTGCAGGTGCTGACACCGAGGCGGCCGACAGCCGCATCCTGCAAGCCCATCCGCGCAGCGGCGACCTGCGTTTGGCTGACAGCCACTACGGCATGTTTGCCAAGGAGATGCCCGCCAAGGGCAAGTTGACCTGGACCGCCTTCGCGGTGGAGGACTTTGCGGCCAATGGGGTGGTGGTCAAGGAAGGCGACCCGATCGACCAAAAGATCCTCGATGATTTCGGGCTGGGTTCGATTGATGATTTCTGTGGGGGCAATCCGGCGTACTGCGCCGTGAAAGTTGGCTATGTCTGGACCGAGTTCGGCGCCAAGGACCTGGCGGACAACGGGATTATCGTCACCGTCGGAACGCCGATCGAGCAAAGCATCCTGGACCAGTTCGGTATCCCGTCCATCGATGAGTTCTGTGCAAGCTCGCCCGCCTACTGCCAGGCCCAAAGCGGCAAAGAGTATGCGGCGACCCCCTCCAGCAGCCGTTTCAGTGTGATTCGCACCGGTACGGGCGACCTCGAACTGCTCAGCGCCGGCGACTTGAGCATGGACTCCCTGTACGGGGTCTACACCGCCGGTACATCGTCCACTGCAACCGGTGCCAGTGACCCCTACAACCAGCCCAAGGCGCTGAACAGCGCGAAGACGGTGCTGAACGATACCAACAGTTATTTTGAACAGTTCGTCAACGGCTCATCTGACAGCCTGTACCGTGCCTGGTACCCGGAGGCAGGGGGGAATTTGAGCGTGAACGTGGGGGGCAACCTGACGGGGAATATCCTGGGAGGCGTCTTCAACCCAAGTCGGCCCAACCCCCTGGATAACGGCATCGACTCCGCCGATGTGGCCAACTGGCTGTGGCGCCAGGGCAGCGGCACGGTGAACACCGGCGGGCAGGCGCAGCCGACGGCCTGGTGGATCAATTTCGGTAGCTATACCGCCAACGCCTCCAAGGCTGATGCGTTCGTCGGGTTTACCGGTTTCGGCACCCTCGGCGGCGGTGACGTGGATGTACAGGTAGGCGGGGATGCCGGTGTGCTTCGGCGCATGGACGGCAACCCAATGTCGGCCTCTGCCAACCCGCGCAGCCAGGGGCTGGTGCTGGCGGTTGGCAGTACCGGGCGGGTTGCCGGTGATGGCAGCCTGCAGTTGACGGGCGGTGGTGATCTGCGGGTGCGTATCGGTGGCGCCCTGAACCCTGGCAGCGTGGTTGATGTAAACGATCAGAACGGCCAGTTGGTGAATATCCGGGGCAATGTCCAACTGCAAAGTGCGACCACGGGCCGGATCGACCTGACCTACGGCAGCAACAGCTCTGAGCAGAGCCCGGGCGAAACCCGCGCATTCGATCCGTTCCAGGCGACCCGTGGTCGGGCAGTGGGGGGTATCACCCTGGTGCCGGGGGATGCCACATTCAACCTGACCACATTGGGTGACCTGGTGCTGCAGCAAGTGATTGACCCGGGCCGTGTCGTCCTGCTGAACAACTCATCGTTTACCCGTGGCGGGACGAGTGGGACCGGCGAAAGTTGGTTCTCGTTGTGGACCGGTCACACGGCAATCGACCTGTTTTCAGCGGGGGGCAACTTGACGCCATCTGTCTCCGCCGCAGCGTCCGACCTGGCAACTGTCTACCCATCGATCGTTCGAGCGACGGCGGCTGGCGGCAGTATTTATTACGGTAACGCCGTCCTGGGGTACCAAGCCGATACGAGTCCGATAAATGCCTTGGTGCTCGCCCCCGGTGCCAGCAGCCAGTTGCAATTCCTGGCCCATGACTCGATTTATGCGGGCGGTATGTTTGTCACGCCTTCCGGGGCCGACCCCAGCATCATGGCCACACCTTGGCGGCCGGCGTTCGTCGGGACCATTGATGGTCAGGTGGTTGCCGATGGCAACAATCTGTCGGAGAACGGTAGCTCGTCGGGTTCCCTTCCGCGGCCTCTGTTTGCCTTTGGCTCCGCCACGGCGTCGGCAGCCGCTTACGCGCCAACGGAACCGGCGCGGTTCTATGCCTTGACCGGCGATCTGGTGGGGGTCAGCAGCGGCCGGACCCTGACGTTCAATTCTTCCCCCACGTTTTTGCATTCGGGGCAGACCTGGTACGAGGGCAACGGGCCGGTTTGGATGATGGCGGGGCGAGACATTGTCAGCAGTGGCAGCCGTTTTAATACGGCCCCCGGTGCGGTCAGCGAGCAGTCGACCGGCAACCTGTTCATCCACAACAACCCCACTGACATCTCCATCGTCTCCGCCGGGCGCGACATTCTGTACAGCAACTTCCAGGTTGCCGGTCCTGGCCTGCTGGAAGTGACGGCGGGCGGCAATATCCTGATGTCCGGGCGTGACCCGGCGAAGGGCGGCGAAGTCAGCATCACCAGCCTGGGCCCGGTGGTCGCGGGCGACAACCGCCCTGGCGCAGGCATCGTCATGCAAGCTGGCGTCGGCCCCAACGGCCCGGATTACCGGCGCTTTGTCGAGGCCTACCTGGACCCGGCCAACCTCGTCCAGCCAGGCGAAGCCCTGTCGATCCAGGGCGGCAAGGTCGCCAAGACCTATGAGAACGAACTGGTCACCTGGCTCGCCGAGCGCTTCGGTTTCGTCGGCACCCGCGAGCAGGCCCGCGCGGTTTACGCCGCACTGCCCGCTGAACAGCAACGGGTGTTCGCCCGTGATGTGTACTTCGCCGAACTCAAGGCTGCCGGCCGTGAGTACAACGCGGTGGGCGGTGTGCGCCAGGGCAGCTATGTACGGGGGCGTGCGGCGATTGCCGCGCTGTTCCCGGACAAGGACGTGGCCGGCAACCCGATCACCTACAAGGGCGATATCACGTTGTTCGGCGGCTCCGGTGTACACACCAATTTCGGCGGCTCGATCCAGATGCTCACCCCGGGCGGTGGGCAGACCTTCGGCATCGAAGGCGCGGCACCGCCGTCCACCGCCGGTGTGATCACCCAGGGCGCCGGCGATATCCAGCTGTATTCCATGGGCAGCATCCTGCTGGGCCAGAGCCGCATCATGACCACCTTCGGCGGCTCGATCATGGGCTGGTCCGGCGAGGGCGACATCAACGCCGGTCGCGGATCCAAGACCACCGTGGTGTACACGCCGCCCAAGCGTGTCTACGACAACTGGGGCAACGTGACCCTGTCGCCGGCGGTGCCGAGCACCGGGGCGGGGATTGCCACCTTGAACCCGATTCCGGAAGTGCCGGCCGGAGACATCGACCTGATCGCCCCGCTGGGCACCATCGATGCGGGTGAAGCGGGGATTCGGGTCTCGGGCAACATCAACATTGCCGCGTTGCGCGTTGTAAACGCCGCGAACATCCAGACCCAGGGCAAGTCGTCCGGGGTGCCGGTGTCGGCGGCGGTAAACACCGGGGCCATGACCTCGGCGAGCGCAGCCGGTGCGGCGGCGTCCCAGGCGGCGGAAGATGCCGCGCGCAGCCAGCAGGCGGCGGCCAAACAGGGCCGGGCGTCGATTGTCACGGTGGAAGTGTTGAGCTTTGGCAGCGAGCCAGTGGAGCGCAAGCCGGAGGACGGGCAGAAGACCTCGGGCTACAACCCCAACAGCCCGGTGCAGGTGCTCGGCGCCGGACCGTTGAGTGACCAGGCGCGGGCGCGGTTGACGGATGAGGAGCGCCAGCAGATCAGCTTGTAGTTTTAGAAAAGGACCTCTCGTTGTATTTGGGGCGATCATTGATCGCCCCTTTTTTTCGTCTTGGGGCCGGGCTTTCCCCGGTGGATGGTGGCGCGGTCGAGCCGGTAGTCACTGAGGCCGGGATGAGTGATATCTCGGCCACCAAGTGCGAGCTCTATCACCCTGATCTGTCAGGCCAGGAGCTGGAGGCGATTAAAAGTACGAAGCGCTCAGCATTGGAAACCTACAGCGTTTCACAACTTTGGTCGGTGGCATGGACTGAGTAAATTGGTCAGGCGCTTCGCTCGTGAATTATTCAGCCAGTTGTTTGAATTGCCTCGCCAACTCCAACACGACTCGGCCGCTATTCGCGGTGGGCACCAAATGGGTAAAGGGAATATCGATCATCCGGTTCTCCCGCACCGCCCGCAAACGCGACAGCACCGGGTCGGTGGTCAGCAACTGACGTTTGCGGCTGGCCGGTGACCACAGCGCATCCGCCAGCAAAATTACATCCGGATCACTCATCAGCAGGGTTTCGCTGCTCACGGTGACGCGGTATTGGTTGATCCCGGCGAATAAATTGCGCGCACCAGCAGCCGCCACCAACGTGGTGACGAACCCACGCCGGCCTTCGCTGTCCAACCCGTTGACCTCACTGTCCAGGTAGAACACCGACAGCGGTTTACCTTCGCCCGCCAGTGCCTGGGCACTGGCCAGGTCGGCGTCCATGGCATCGCTCAACGCCCGCGCCCGTTGCTGTTTGTGCACCAGGGCGCCGAGGGTAAACAGGTCGTTGCGAATATGCCCGAAGTAATCCAGCGAGTGCCCGTCGCACGCCGACTCCAGCAAGTACGACCCAACCCCGTTGCCTGCCAACCCTGTGCGGGAGGTGACACCAGTGCCAAAGGCAGTGGCGAATCCACCGACCACCAGATCCGGTTTCTGCGCATAGAGCACTTCGCTGGACGGGTACTTGGGCGCAATCACCGGCACGCCGAAATACTCGCCGTGTCGGTGGGCCACACCGTTGTCATCCAGATACGCCACGCCCACCAATGCCGTACCGACATCCAGCGCCAATAACAGGTCGGCCGCATGCTGGTTGAGGGCCACGATGCGCGAGGGCGGTGAGTGGGTGGCCGTCCAGTCCTGGTTGCAGTTGCGATAACGGTCCGCCAGGGCCAACGATGGGCAGAGCAGGGCGCCCAACAGCAACCACGAGGCTTTCATGGGCGCTCCTTGATCAGCAAATCCTCGACGACTTCGCCGCCCACCAGGTGCACTTCCACCAGCCGTTGCACATCTGCGTTGCTGTGCACACCGTACCAGCACGTGTCCGGGTACACCGTCACAATCGGCCCCAGGTTGCACGGGAACTGGCAGTGGGTGCGTGTCAGCAGCACGCCGCCAGGCTTTTCGATGCAGTCGTGTTGCAGCAGGTGGCGGCGCAGGGTTTTCCACAGTTGCAGCGCGCCACGCTGCGTACAGCGTGGGCCAGTGCACAGGAACACGTGACGGGCGTGGTCAGGCACGTGGGACCAGTCCGGATGAGTTTCCACGGGCGTACTCATCAGAAGCGATACGTGTAGCGTACTTCGGAGGTGAACGGCCGCCCGAGGTTGTCGACGTTGCTGGCGCGGCTGGTGACGTAGTCGCGGTCGAACAGGTTCTCTACCAGCAGGCTCACGCGGTGTTGGTGGGCGTTGTCGAGGTAGCGATAGGCGTCGGCATCCACCACGGTGTAGTTGCCGTATTCGACCTTTTTCGAGCTGACGATATCGCCGATGTAACGCACGGCGGTGCCGGCGCCCCACAGGCGGTCCGCCGATTCATAGCCGACCCGCGAGCGGGCGAAGAAGCCCGGGATATCGTTGATGGTGACACCCGCACGGGACTCGGTGAGGTTGCGGGTCATGTCGGCCTGCACGCTCCATTGTTCATTGAGCTGCAGCTTGGCGTCGGCCTCGAAACCACGCATCTGGATCTGCCCCTGGCCGTTGACCCACTGGATATCGTCCAGGGTGATCAGGTCGGTGATCTTGCGTTTGAACAGCGTGACGCTGGCGCTGAAGTCCCGGGCCAGCAGGCTGCCCTTGTAGTCGACGCCCAGTTCGGCGTTGCGGCTCTTCTCCGGCTTGAGGTTGCGGTTGCCTTTTTCATCGTCTTCGTTGACGAACAGTTGCTCGGCATTCGGCAGTTTGTAGGCAGTGCCGTATTGGCCGCGCAGGGCCCAGTTGTCGTTGAGGTCGTAGAGCGAAGTGAGCATGCCGACGGTGGCGCTGTCGCCGCCGCTCATGGCTTCGTGGCGTACGCCGATGCTCGGGTGCCAGTTCGGCAGGGCTTCGATAGTCGGGCGCAGTTGGGTGTACAGCGCGTGGGCCTGGGCCTTGTTGTCGTCGATGATCAATACATCGTCCTGGCCCTTGAACCACTGGTTATCGGACCCGAATACCAGCACGTGCTCGCCGGGCAGCACGGCCTTGCCTTCGGCCTGCACGCCCCAGTCGGTGAAGCCCCAGTAGTCGTTGTGGTTGATGGCCCGGGTGCCGCCGCCTTCGATATTGTTGATGCGGGTATAGCGCGTGTCCCAATCGTTGATATGGCCTTTGACGAAGTAGCTCAGGCGCTCGTTGAGGGTTTGCTCGAAGGTCGCCGTAGCGATTTGTTGTACGCGGTCGTTGGTGGTCTTGTGGTTGTCCACCGGGCGGGCGAAATCGAGGTTGGCGTCGGCGTACTGGTAAAACAGCTCAAGGCGCGTGCCATCGCCAAACGACTGGATCGCCTTGGTGCCGAAGGTGGTGACTTCGTAGGAGCGTTTCTTGTCGCTGACGTTTTTCATGTCGCGGTTGCGAAACGGCTGGTAGCCCTCGGAGACGTTGCGGCTGACGTAGGCCAGCAAGCCAAGATCGCCGAAACCGTTGTTGAAGATCTTCTCGACCCGGGCATCGCCGGTGGTGCCGCCGAAGGTGTCTGCGCCCAGGTTCACCTCGCCGGACGCCTCGCGGGTTTGCGGGCTGCGGGTGACGATGTTGATCACCCCCGACACCGCCTGGGTGCCGAACAGCAGGCTCTGGCCACCCTTGAGCACTTCGATGCGCTCGATGGCGTTGGCGGGCAGGGTGTCCAGGTACAGGCCGCCGTACAGGCGGTTGTTCAGGCGCACGCCGTCCAGCAGGATCAGCGTGTCGTCGTTGCGCCCGCCCAGCAGGGAATAGGTGCCGTAGTCGAACGGGCCGTTCTTGGGGGCCACGTACAGGCCGGGGATGAACATCTGCATCACGCGCGACACATCGGCGGCGGGGCCGGCGCGTTCGATCTGTTCGCGGGTGACGATCTCGACCTTGCTGCCGTACTGGGCCATGTCGGCCACGGTGGTGGACTCCACCGACGGTGCGGAAATGATCTGCTGCTTGAGCTCAAGGGGAGGGTCGTCGGCCAGCAGCAGGGGGCTGAACAGGCAGCCGAGCAGCAGGCTGGGCACGGACGTATTGTAAGGTCGAATCATAGTCTTCTCGGAAAAGTATCTTTCGCGAAAAGCACGCACGAGTAGGCACCGAGCACACGCCAATACCGGCCCATGCCCGCCCACCGCAGGATTTTGCCAAACAGAATTCCAGGCCGGTCTCCGGGCTCACGCGTATGGACACCTTCACCTTCCCATGGCGCGCAGGCCACAGTGGTGTGTCGAAGGAGTCACGCGTCTACCGTTGCGGGGGCAGCACCGGACTGGCTCGAAAAGAGCGGCACCGGTTTCCCGTTTCACCCCATGCACGGCGGCATGAGGCACCTGAAACAGGCCGGCATCTGAACATTCGAAAGACCGTTCGTCAACTTGGCGGGTACTTTTCCGGTGGCTGCATGGGAAGCGACTGACGGATATTGCCAGAAAATTCCCACAGGAGTACAAATGTACTCCATGAAGAATCTAACGCCCCGCCGTACCGCCATCCTGACCTTTATCCGCGACCGTATCGCGCAGCAAGGCCAGTCTCCCAGCCTCGCCGAGATCGCCGAGGCGTTCGGCTTTGCCTCCCGCAGCGTGGCGCGCAAGCATGTGCTGGCGCTGACCGAGGGCGGCTTTATCGAGGTCAACCCGAACCAGGCTCGCGGCATCCGCCTGCTCAATCAGCCGGCGCGGCCGGAGCTGCTGGATATTCCGGTGCTCGGCCGGGTGGCCGCCGGTTTGCCCATTGGCGCCGATGCCGAAGTGCACAACCGTCTATTGCTCGACCCGGGCATGTTCGCGAAAACCCCGGATTACCTGCTGCGGGTGCAGGGCGATTCGATGATCGAAGACGGCATCCTCGATGGCGACCTGGTAGGCGTACGCCGCAGTGCCGAGGCCTTGAACGGGCAGATCGTGGTGGCACGCCTGGACGGTGAAGTCACCATCAAACGTTTCGAGCACGTGGGCGAGCGCGTGCGCCTGCTGCCGCGCAACCCCGCCTATCAACCCATCGTGGTGCGGCCCGATCAGGACCTGGCCATCGAAGGGGTGTTCTGCGGCCTGGTGAGGCAAGGCTGATGGGCGCCGTCGTTGCACTGGACTCGCTGTTCAATGGCGGCCGGGTCTGGAAAGGCCGGCCCGCCGCGCCGCCGGCCAGCGTCCATCCCACCGGGCTTGCGGCCCTGGATGCGGTGCTGCCCAGCGGTGGCTGGCCGGAAGCGGCGTTGAGCGAAATCCTGATGGCGAAGGAGGGCGTGGGCGAGTTGCAGCTGGTGTGGCCGACCCTGGCACGGTTGGCGGCGGCCGGTGAGCGCATCGTGCTGGTGGCGCCGCCCTACACGCCGTACCCCCACGCCTGGCAAAACGCCGGGGTGGATGTGCGCCAGCTGTCAGTGATCCAGGCCGATGAACGCGATGCCTTGTGGGCAGTGGAGCAATGCCTGCGTTCCGGCAGCTGTGGCGCGGTGCTGTGCTGGCCGCGCAAGGCCGATGACCGCGCCTTGCGCCGCTTGCAGGTGGCGGCGGAAACCGGCCAGACCCTGGCCTTCGCCTGGCGCTCCTTGAGCGAGGCCATCAACCCGTCACCGGCCGCCTTGCGCCTGGCGGTGGAGGCGAGCCCGGCGCAGGTGCGGGTGCTCAAGTGCCGGGGTGGCCTGGCCCATCCCGCGCCCATTGCGCTTGGGCACTGAGGTTGGCATGCGCTGGGTGTGTATTGTGTTCCCGCAATTGGCGCTGGACGGGGTGCTGCGTCTGCGCCCCGAACCGGATCAGCCATTGGCCCTGTTGGCCGGCACGCCGCAGCGGCGGGTGCTGCAAACCGTCAATGACGCCGCGCGCAAACTCGGCCTGCGCCCCGGCCAGTCGCTGACGGCGGCCCATGCCTTGACCAAGGCGTTCGCCTGCGCCGAATACGACCCGGCGCAGATCGAATACTGGCAGCAGTTTCTCGCGGCCTGGGCCTACCGTTTCAGCTCCCAGGTCAGCGTGTTCTACCCACGGGCGTTGCTGTTCGAGATCGAGTCGAGCCTGGGCCTGTTCGGGCCCTGGCCGTTGCTCGAAGCGCGCTTGCGCAAGGAGCTGACCGAACTGGGGTTTCGTCACCGCATCGTCGCCGCGCCGAACCCGGCGGCGGCGCGGATATTGGCGAATGTCTACGACGGCCTGGCCGTGGCCGATGAGCAATACCTGCAACACGCCCTGGCACCGATCCCCATCGACCGCGCCGGCCTCGACCCGCAAGCTGCCACCGCATTGTCGCGCATGGGCTTGCGCACTCTGGCCCAGGTGCAGGCGTTGCCTCGGCATACCCTGGCCCGGCGCTTCGATGCTGCGCTGCTCAAGCACCTCGATGCACTGTGCGGCCAACGGCCCCTGGCCCTGGCGTTCTACCAGCCGCCGGACCGGTTTGATGTGCGCATCGAGCTGAATTTTGATGTGTTGTCCCACCAGGCCTTGCTGTTTCCCTTGCGCCGTTTGACTGGCGACCTGTCGGCGTTCCTGTGTGGCCGCGACAGTGGCGTGCAGCGTTTTGACCTGCACCTGGAGCACGCGGCCGAGCCCGACAGCGTGATCAAGGTCGGCCTGCTCAGCGCCGAGCGTGACGCAGCGATGCTGTTCGAACTGGCCCGCGGCCGCCTGGAGCAGGTGCAAGTCACCTCGCCGGTGCGTGGCTTTCGCCTGGTGGCCCAGGACCTGCCGGTGTTTGTGCCCCAGCGCCAGGACCTGTTCGACGAGCGCCCGCAACAAACCCTGCCGTGGGAACAACTGCGCGAACGCCTGCGGGCGCGGTTGGGGGACGAAGCGGTGCAAGGCCTGCGCTTTCACGCCGACCACCGCCCAGAATGCGCCTGGCAAGCCGGTGCTGATCTTCGCCCGTGCTCACCCTCAAACAACGTGCAACGCCCGGGCTGGTTGTTGCATGAACCGACGCCCCTGGCCGAGCAGGGTCTACACATCCTGATGGGCCCGGAGCGCATCGAATCCGGCTGGTGGGATGGCGCCGATGTGCGCCGCGATTATTACCTGGTGCGCACCCGTGCCGGCCAGCAAGGCTGGGCCTACCGCACCGTGGGCGAGAGCGGCACGCTGTGGCTGCAAGGCTGGTTCGCATGAAGTACGCGGAGCTGCATTGTCTGTCCAACTTCAGTTTCCAGCGGGGCGCCTCCAGTGCCCGCGAGCTGTTTGAACGGGCCAGGCAGCAGGGTTACGAGGCGCTGGCCATCACCGATGAATGCACCTTGTCGGGCATCGTCCGTGCCTGGCAGGCAGCCAAGGAAGTCGGGTTGCCGCTGATTATCGGCAGCGAGATGCGCCTGGAAAACGGCCCGAAGCTGGTGCTGCTGGTGGAGAACCTGGAAGGCTATCAACACCTGTGTCGGCTGATCACCATCGCCCGCCGCCGTGCGGAAAAAGGTCACTACCGCTTGCTGCAGGAAGACTTCACCGCGGTACACGGCTTGCTCGCGTTATGGATGGTCGAAGACACCGATACCCAGGCCCATATCCAATGGCTGCGCAGCACCTTCACCGATCGCCTGTGGCTGGCGGTGGAACTGCATTGCGGCCAGAACGATGCCCGTCACCTTGAGCAACGCCTGAACCTGGCCGCCAGCCTGCACCTGCCGGCGGTGGCCTGCGGCGATGTGCATATGCATGTGCGCGGTCGCCGTGCGTTGCAAGACACCATGACCGCAATCCGTCACCACGTCCCGGTGGCCGAAGCCGGCGCGCGCCTGCATCCCAATGGTGAACGGCACTTGCGCAGCCTCGATGCATTGGCCGCGCTGTACCCGGCGCACTTGCTGGAAGAGTCCCTGAACATTGCCCGGCGTTGCACCTTTGACCTCGGCCAATTGCGCTATCAATACCCCAGGGAGTTGGTACCTGAAGGCCAGGATGCAAAATCCTGGTTACGCACCTTGACCGAGCAAGGCATCGCCCAGCGTTGGCCGAAAGGGGTCGACGCCAAGACCCTCCAGCAGATCAATAACGAATTGGAACTGATCAGCGACCTCGGCTACGAAAGCTACTTCCTCACCGTACACGACATTGTGCGCTTCGCCCGCAGCCGTTCGATCCTGTGCCAGGGCCGTGGCTCGGCGGCCAACTCGGCGGTGTGTTTTGCCCTGGGCATCACCGAGATCGACCCGAGCCTGATGAACATGCTGTTCGAGCGCTTCCTGTCTCGCGAACGCAACGAGCCGCCGGACATCGACGTGGACTTCGAGCACGAACGCCGCGAAGAAGTGCTGCAATACGTCTTCCAGCGCTACGGGCGCACCCGCGCCGCGTTGACGGCGGTGGTCAGCAGCTATCACGGCGCCGGCGCGGTGCGCGACGTGGCCAAGGCCCTCGGGTTGCCGCCGGATCAGGTCAACGCCCTGGCCGACTGTTGTGGGCGCTGGAGCGACGAAGCACCGCCCCTGGAACGCCTGCGCGAAGGGGGGTTCGACCCCGACAGCCCGGTGCTGCGCCGAGTGCTGACCTTGACCCAACAACTGATCGGCTTCCCCCGGCACCTGTCCCAGCACCCCGGCGGCTTCGTGATTTCCGAACACCCGTTGGACACCCTGGTGCCGGTGGAAAATGCCGCCATGGCCGAGCGCACCATCATCCAGTGGGACAAGGACGACCTCGACGCCGTGGGCCTGCTCAAGGTGGACATCCTCGCGCTGGGTATGCTCAGTGCGATTCGCCGCTGCTTCGACCTGCTGCGCCGCCATCGCAACCGGGACCTGAGCCTGGCTTCGGTGCCCAAGGAAGATGCGGCAACCTACGCGATGATCAGCAAGGCCGACACTATCGGCGTGTTCCAGATTGAGTCGCGGGCGCAGATGTCGATGTTGCCCCGCCTGCGACCGGAAAAATTCTACGACCTGGTCATTGAGGTCGCCATCGTGCGGCCGGGGCCCATCCAGGGTGGCATGGTGCATCCGTACCTGCGGCGGCGGAACAAGGAGGAAGAAACCACCTACCCGTCGCCGGAACTCAAGTCCGTACTGGAGCGCACCCTGGGCATCCCGCTGTTCCAGGAACAGGTCATGCAGATCGCCATGGTCGCCGCCGATTACACACCCGGCGAAGCCGACCAACTGCGCCGTTCCATGGCCGCCTGGAAACGCCACGGCGGCCTAGAACCCCATCAGCAACGCCTGCGCACCGGCATGCTGAAAAACGGCTACAGCGAAGCCTTCGCCGCGCAGATCTTCGAGCAGATCAAGGGCTTTGGCAGCTACGGTTTTCCCGAGTCCCACGCCGCCAGTTTCGCCTTGCTGACCTATGCCAGTTGCTGGCTTAAATGCCATGAACCGGCAGCGTTTGCCTGCGCCCTGATCAACAGCTGGCCCATGGGTTTCTACAGCCCCGACCAGATCCTGCAGGACGCCCGTCGCCATCATTTGCAGATCCGCCCGGTGGATGTGCAGGCCAGTGACTGGGATTGCAGCCTTGAGCCGATCGAAGGCCAGCAACCGGCGATTCGCATGGGCTTGCGCATGATCTCCGGGTTTCGCGAAGAGGCCGGCCGGCGTATCGAAGCGGCGCGCCAGGCCCGGGCGTTTTTTGATATTGCCGACTTGGGCGAGCGTGCCCAATTGGACACTCGCGCCCAGGAGCTGCTGGCGGATGCCGGTGCCTTGCGCGGCCTGGCCGGGCATCGGCACCGGGCGCGTTGGGAGGTGGCCGGGGTGCAGAAACAACTGGGCCTGTTTGCCGGTATCGCCAGCCCGGAAGAGGCGGTGGTGGAGCTGCCGCAGCCGACAGTCGGCGAAGATTTGTATGCCGACTATGCCAGCGTCGGCACTACCCTGGGCCCACACCCGTTGGCGCTGTTGCGCGATGAACTGCGCGCGCGGCGTTGCCGCAGTTCCAGGGAATTGCTGTGGGTTGAGCATGGCCGCAACGTCAGCGTCGCCGGCCTGGTCACCGGTCGACAGCGCCCGGGCACGGCCAGCGGCGTTACCTTCGTCACCCTGGAAGATGAGTTCGGCAATATCAATGTGGTGGTCTGGCGCGATTTGGCCGAGCGCCAACGCCAGGCGCTGGTGGGCTCGCGGTTGCTCAAGGTAGATGGCCGCTGGGAGGCGGTGGGCGAGGTTCGGCACTTGATCGCCGGGCGCTTGACCGACCTGACCCCGTTGCTGTCGGGCATCAGTGTGCGCAGCCGGGACTTTCGCTGAGTCGGCCCTTGCTCCTTCCTGCCGGCATAAGCAATATGCGATGAAACCAACCGCCACTGCCGGGCTCAAAGTTTTCATCGCCGCCCACCTTTTATCTTTTGCAGAGCCGACCGATGCAGTTTTTATCCAATACCCACGGCTGTGAGGGTTGGGCTGGGGAAATGGCCCAGAGGATTCGTGCTTTCGATTGGTCCACCACCGACCTCGGCCCGATGAGTGCCTGGCCCTCCAGCCTGACCAGCGCCGTGCAGATGATGCTGGCATCGCCCATGCCCATGGTGATGCTGTGGGGGCACGCCGGTTACATGATCTACAACGACAGCTATTCGGTGTTTGCCGGCGGTCGCCACCCTTATCTGCTGGGTGCGCCGGTGGAACTGGGCTGGCCGGAAGTCGCCGACTTCAACCGCAATGTGGTCGACACCTGCCTGGCCGGCGGCACCTTGTCCTACCGCAACCTGCCCCTGGAACTGTTGCGCGACGGCCGCCCGGAAGAAGTCTGGATGGACCTGTATTACAGCCCCGTGGCCGGTGACGACCAACAACCGGCCGGGGTCCTGGCGATTGTGGTGGAGACCACCGAACATATGATCTCCGAGCGCCTGCGCCAGGAACTCACCCACAACCTGGAGCAGCGCGTGGCCGCGGAGGTGCAGGCCCGTTCCGCCGCCGAAGAACAGTTGCGTCAATCACAGAAGCTGGAAGCCATCGGCGGCCTGACCGGCGGCGTGGCCCACGACTTCAACAACCTGCTGCAAGTGGTCGCCGGCAACCTGCACCTGCTGGCCCGGCATGAGCCGGACAACCCCCAGGTGCAGCGCCGTGTCAGCGCCGCCATCGCGGCAGTGGAACGTGGGGCCAAGCTGACCTCGCAACTGCTGGCCTTCGCCCGTCGCCAGCCATTGTCACCGGCGGTGTACAACCCGCTGCGCATCTATGAAGGCCTGGGCGAGCTGCTGCAGCGGGCGCTGGGAGAAACCATCCACATTGATGTGCAACTGCCCCAGGATCCATGGTGCATTAACGTCGACCGCAACCAACTGGAAAACGCACTGCTCAACCTGGCGATCAACGCCCGGGATGCCATGAAAGGCGAGGGCGTGATTCGGATCACCGGCGAAAACATTATTCTCAACCCTCCGGATTGCGTCGGTAAAAGCATCAACCCCGGTGAATATGTGCGCCTGGCCGTCGCCGACAGCGGCGCCGGCATGTCAGCGACGATCCTGGCCCGTGCCTTCGAACCGTTTTTCACCACCAAGCCGAATGGCCACGGTACCGGCCTGGGCCTGAGCATGGTGTTCGGGTTCGTGCGCCAAAGTGGCGGGCATGTTGAGGTCGAGAGCGTGGAGGGCAGCGGCACCGTGGTGCAAATGTATTTCCCGCGCAATTTGGGAGAGCCGGAAAACCACGATGCGCCCGTCGAGCTCACACAACCCACCGGCGGCCATGAGACGATCCTGGTGGTTGAGGACAACGAAGGCGTACGCGCGGCCGCGGTGGAATTGCTCGAACAATCCGGCTACACCGTGCTCACCGCCGAAGACGGCGACCGGGCCATGCTGATGCTCCAGGCCGGCCTGCAACCGGACCTGATCTTCACCGACGTGGTGATGCCGGGCCGGGTCAAAAGCACCGACCTGGCCGAGTGGGCGCGCAGGCAAGTGCCGGCGATAGCGGTGCTGTTTACCTCCGGGCATACCCGCGACATTCTTTCCAGCAACCACCTGCTGGGCAACGACATTCACCTGCTGAGCAAACCCTATGGCCCGGATGACTTGGCGCAACGGGTGCGCTCGGTACTGACCTCCCGAATGATGTGACGAATGAAGATCCAGCCAGCAACACCAAACCACTGTGGGAGCCGGGCTTGCCCGCGATGGCGGAGTGTCAGGCACCCCATCCGGTAACTGGCACACCGTCATCGCGGGCAAGCCCGGCTCCCACAGTTGATCTTCACTGCCTTGAACACACCGATAAGGTTACCCATGACTTCCCAGCGCAACCTGCCACCAGACACCTCACTCACCTCCCAACGCCCTGGCTTCGTGCGGGTGCGGGGTGCCCGGGAACACAACCTGCGCAACGTCGACGTGGACATCCCCCGCGATGCCCTGGTGGTGTTCACCGGCGTGTCAGGCTCCGGCAAGTCCTCGCTGGCATTCTCCACCGTCTACGCCGAAGCCCAGCGCCGCTACTTCGAATCCGTGGCGCCCTACGCCCGCCGCCTGATCGACCAGGTCGGCGTACCGGACGTCGACGCCATCGAAGGCCTGCCGCCCGCCGTGGCCCTGCAACAACAGCGCGGTACACCCAGCACACGTTCATCAGTGGGCAGCGTCACCACCTTGTCCAGCCTGATCCGCATGCTCTACTCCCGCGCCGGCAGTTACCCGGCGGGGCAACCGATGCTGTACGCCGAAGACTTTTCCCCCAACCTGCCCCAGGGCGCCTGCCCGCAATGCCACGGCCTGGGCCGCGTGTACGAAGTGACCGAGGCCCTGATGGTGCCCGATCCTTCCCTCACCATCCGCCAACGCGCCGTGGCGTCCTGGCCGTTGGCATGGCAAGGCCAGAACCAGCGCGACATCCTCGTCACCCTGGGCTACGACGTCGACATCCCGTGGCGCGACCTGCCGAAAAAACAGCGCGACTGGATCCTCTTCACCGAAGAAACCCCCACCGTACCGGTGTACGCCGGCTTCACACCGGCCCAGACCCGCGACGCCCTCAAACGCAAACTCGAGCCCAGCTACCAGGGCACCTTCACCGGCGCCCGCCGCTACATCCTGCACACCTTCACCCACTCCCAAAGCGCCCTGATGAAAAAGCGCGTGTCGCAGTTCATGCAAGGCAGCCCGTGCCCGCTGTGTGAAGGCAAACGCCTGAACAAGGCCGCGCTGTCGGTGAAGTTTGCCGGCGTGGACATTGGCGAACTGTCGCAAATGTCCCTGCTGCAACTCGCCGAACTGCTGCGCCCGGTGGCTGAAGGGCAGGGCGATAAAAAGCTCTCCGTGGAAAAACGCCTGGCCGCCCAACGCATCGCCCAGGACCTGCTCGAACGCGTCAGCACCCTGACCGACCTCGGCCTGGGCTACCTGGCCCTTGAGCGCAGCACACCGACCCTGTCCTCCGGCGAACTGCAACGCCTGCGCCTGGCCACCCAACTGGGCTCGCAACTGTTCGGCGTGATCTACGTGCTCGACGAACCTTCCGCCGGCCTGCATCCCGCTGACGGCGAAGCCCTGTTCGCCGCCCTCGACCGCCTGAAGGCCGCCGGCAACTCACTGTTCGTGGTGGAACACGACCTGGAAACCATGCGCCGCGCCGACTGGCTGATCGACGTCGGCCCGGCTGCCGGTGAACACGGCGGCCAGGTCCTGTACAGCGGCCCACCCGCCGGCCTGGCGCAGGTCGAAGCCTCGCAAACCCGCGAATACCTGTTCGCCGAAAAACGCCCGGTCAGCCAACCACCGCGCCAACCCACCGGCTGGCTGAGCCTGGAAGGCGTCACGCGCAACAACCTCAACGACCTCAGCGTGGACTTTCCCCTGAGCTGCTTCACCGCCGTCACCGGCATTTCCGGCTCGGGCAAATCCAGCCTCGTCAGCCAGGCGTTGTTGGAACTGGTAGGCGCAGGCCTGGGCCGCGTGGTGGAAACCGAAGACGAACCCAGCCTCGAAGACGACGCCCCGCAAACCAGCGGCGGCCGCATTAGTGGCGGGCTGGAACACATCCGCCGCCTGGTGCAGGTGGACCAGAAACCCATTGGCCGCACACCGCGCTCCAACCTCGCGACCTACACCGGCCTGTTCGACAACGTACGCAAACTGTTCGCCGCCACACCCGCGGCGAAAAAGCGGAATTACGACGCCGGGCAATTCTCCTTCAACGTCGCCAAAGGCCGCTGCCCGAACTGCGAAGGCGAGGGGTTTGTCAGCGTTGAATTGCTGTTCATGCCCAGCGTGTACGCGCCATGCCCGACGTGCCACGGCGCGCGGTACAACCCGGAAACGTTAGCGATCAAGTGGGAAGGGCTGACCATCGCCCAGGTGCTGGGGCTGACGGTTGAACAGGCGGTAGAGGTATTTGCCGAAGAGCCGGGTGTGCTGCGCTCGCTGCAAGTGCTGCGGGATATTGGCTTGGGTTATTTGCGCCTTGGCCAGCCGGCGACCGAGTTGTCAGGCGGGGAGGCGCAGCGCATCAAGCTGGCGACCGAGCTGCAACGCAATGCCCGGGGCGCGACGTTGTATGTGCTGGATGAACCGACGACCGGGCTGCATCCGCGGGATGTGGATCGGTTGTTGAGCCAGTTGAATCATCTGGTGGAGGCGGGGCACACGGTGATTGTGGTAGAGCATGAAATGCGCGTGGTGGCGCAGAGTGATTGGGTGATTGATATTGGGCCGGGGGCTGGGGACAGAGGCGGGAAGGTGGTGGTGAGCGGGACGCCGCAGAAGGTGGCGAAGAGTAAGGGGAGCCGGACTGCGCCGTTTTTGGGGCGGGAATTGGGATAGCTAATGGCCGGAAGGGGTCTATTCATGGCTTTGCTCTCTAGCGTTCGGCACCTGGCGGGTGACCAAAGTAGGCCTTGTAGGCATGGTTGAAGTTAGCGGGATTGGCATAGCCCAGGCGGTAGGCGATCTGCGCCACCTGCCACTTGCGCTGACGAAGCAGATTGCGCGCAAGCTCCATGCGTTGCTGGCGCACATAATCCAGCATCGACTGGCCGTAGATTTGACTGAACGCCCGGCGCAGCGTGGTTTCCCCCACACCCAGGCTACGGGCCAGCGCTTGAGTGCCGGGAGGGTCGATCAGGTTGGCATCCAGTTGAAACCGCGCTTCATGGGCCAGGTCTGAATGACCGCGTACCGCAGGTATTGGCCTGGCAGGTTGAGGGGCAAGATGGGCTGCCAGCTCCACCAGCGCTGCCAGGCTCAGGCTTTCCTGATTAAGGCGCTCCAAGGCGCCTTGGTAGGGAGAGTGATATATCCGCTCCAGCAAACGCCCCAGTGCCGGGCACCCGTGCAGTCCCGAAAATTGAACGCCGTCATTGAGCAGGCTGAGTAACGGCTGGAGCGCCGAGTCTTCTTCGGCCAGCTCGCGCAAATAATCGCCTGCGATGCGTAGCCCGGCCATGCGCGCATGACTGCCGGCGGGCAGTTGATCGACGGTTTCCATGCTCTCACTCAGGCCCAGCACATGGACTGCGCCCGTGGTGTATTCATTGAGCACACCGTCGACCCGATGCTGCCACTGGCCGCCGAGCACCTGCACGATGCACACACTGTCGGGCAATACCTTGTGGATCTTCAGCGGCTCGGGGAACTGCAAGTCACAGTCGAAATACTGCAGGTCTGGCCGAACGGTCCGTGCGCGGTAGTGGCCGATGGCAGAACCAATAACCTGACGAGCGCTGTCGTCGAATACGCCGGCCTGGTCCAGGGGACCCGGGTGATCGAAGCAGAAGTGTGTGTCGAGATAAGGATTCTGGCGTTTCATCGAGAAGGGTTTGAGTCATGTCCTTATGTGTTCGCGCCATTGTACCCCGTCACTCGTCGTTGTGAACTGCAGTCTCATTGTTGTGCGCAACGGCCTGCACGGTTGGCAGATCGCCGAGGGTGACTTTCAATGGTCGGCCGTGAAATTCAAGGAACCTGAGTATGCTGATTTATCGCAAATGGGCTGCCGTGCTAAGCATGGTACTGGCCGTCATGACGGGCAATACCTTCGCTCAAGATCGCCCGGAAGTCGCAGATAAGGTCGCTGCGTATTCGGGTGAGGCCGGGGTGAAAGTCTGGACACTGCGTATCGGGGCCCGTGACGAAAATCAGGCACTGGTGCAAGTGGAAGGGGCTGACCACGACTGGAACCTGAAAATCCAAAAGATGTCTGTCGAGAAGACCAGCAAGGACACGCGCTATTACACCACGGTAGACGGTCAGAAGTTCGTCGTGTTGATTCTGCAAAACGGCTGGGGAGAGCTGTACTTGCCAGGCGAAGCAAAAGCGCTGGCCGTCGCCTATAACGAGGCGTTGGCGAGTCAGGGCAATGCGCAAGCATTTCTCACTGACTATCTCCAGGCGAACTGAGCCATGAGCCTGTTGAGACGATGGTCGTGGGGCCTGGCGATGTTGCTGCTGCCGCTGGTACTGATGGGCTGGAGCAGCCTTCAGAGCTGGCGTGCCGACAGTACCCTGGAAGAAGCGCAGGTGATGCGCCAATGGCTCGCCAGCCCGAGCGATGAATTGAGGCAGCAACTGCCGCAACAATGGCGCAAAACGCCGGTACTCCCGGACGACAGCCTGCGCGGCTACCTGCAGCGTGAGGTCGCTCGGGCCGATGCCGACCAGGGCTCGGTGCACATGCGCCAGGTCTTGGCGTTTCTCGGTTACTGGCTGGCGGTCGCAGCCGTGCTGGCGGGCTGCGCGACCTGGGTA
The DNA here is from genome assembly GCF_013385805.1 of Pseudomonas sp. C6002. NCBI lineage: Bacteria > Pseudomonadati > Pseudomonadota > Gammaproteobacteria > Pseudomonadales > Pseudomonadaceae > Pseudomonas > Pseudomonas sp. C6002. Next base: position 33,162 of record NZ_JACAPH010000009.1, read on the forward strand.
AAACTGCGCCTGGATGCCTGGCGCGCGTTGCGTTCGCGGGACTTTCTTTATGATCGACTGGTCCTGAGCTGGCGTGCGCTGGGGCAGTGGCTGGTGGTCTACACCGGGTTGATAGTGGGGGCGCTGGCGATGGCCCTGCTGTATGAAGTCAGCTGGGGCTGGAGCAACCGCCAGAACAGCGGCATGGTGATACTGCTGGTGGTGGTGCCCTTGCTGGTGATGCTGTACCTGGGCGTGCTGTTGATTGGGCGCCTGCGTCGGCAATGGCAGGATATGGAAACGCCGCAATCCGGGTTTCTGGGGCGTTCAATCAGCCGGGCCAGCGCCCCGGCCTTATGGGAGTGGATAGAAAAACTGGCAGCCGTCACCCGCGCGCCCGTGCCAGACCACATCGTGATTGGGGTCGACCAATCGTTTTTCGTCACCAGTGTCCAGGTGGCCCTGCAACCCTCGGGTCAACTGTTGACGGGCCGTACGATGTACCTGCCGCTGACTTTCCTGTCGACCCTGAGCCAGGAAGAAGCCGCCTCGATTATCGGCCATGAGCTTGGCCACTTCAGCAGCCGCGACACCGAGCGCGGCAGTGAAGCCGGGGCACGGTTCAGCTTGATGTACATGCATTTCCTGAACATCAGCGCGGTGGATGACATGCCGTCCTGGATCGAACGCCCGGCGATCTGGATGACGTGGCTCTTTCTGCACCACTTCCAGATAGCCGTGCACCATTGGAGTCGTGCGCAGGAATTGGTGGCGGATAAGGTCGGGGCGCAAATTGCCGGCGAGCGGCTGTTTTGCCAGGCGCTGCTGCGCGTCATCGCCCTTGATGCCGAAGTCAACAAACTGCTTGGGCAGCGTACCCACAGCAACTTGATCCAGGCGTTAGCGGAACACCTTCGCCAGGCTCCGGTGATCTTGAACGAGGCGGTGATGGATCACGCGATCGCTCATCCGTTCGATACCCATCCCCCCACTGCCGTGCGCCTGCAGCAACTGGGTGTGGTTCTCGACGACCAGTTGCTGGCCCAGGCAACACGGACGCCCACCGCGCACGACCGGCAGTGGTTCAGTCAACTCACTCATGATCCGCAGTCGGCTGACGATGCCAACAAGAATGGAGTACCGGTATGAACCACCCTGATGATCCACTGGCCAGCCTGGCCCAATCCCTCACTGAGGATTTTAATCAGCACACTGGCGATCAGTTGCAGGCGGCCATCCAGGAACGCGAGGAGTGGTTGGCCGAGGTTCCCGCAGTCACCGAACTGGCCTACCCACGCAAGGTGCGCCGCACCCTGTTGCTCTTTTCAGTGTTCGCTTTCGTGATGGCGGGCGGGAGTGCATGGGATGGCAAAAACGCGTTCATGGGAGGCATTTTTGCAATCGTGGCGCTGGTCTTGCTCAGCGGGGTGTGGCTGCACCGTCGGGCCGGCGAAGAAATCCTGATGCGCCTGACCCATAGCCACTTGTGGTTTCGCAACCTTGATGCAGAAATCGATCTGCTGGATATCGGCGATATCCGCATCAAAGAGGGCCGCATCAAGCTATGGATCACGCTGACATTGCGCGAGGGTGCGCCATTGCCCGCCTGCAAAAACGCTGCGGGCCCCCTGATGCCCCACGTCAAGATCAAGCGCTCCCGGGAGCCACAGATATGCCTGACGCTGTTCGGCCTGCAACTGAACGGTAAAGTCCTCACCGGCGAACAAGTGCTGGAAATGCTGGATACCTACTGCAACGCGGCGCGTGTAGAGGGTGAGTTGCGGGCGTTGAAGGCTTCCTGAAGGGGTAGGGGGCTACACCCGTGTGTGGCGAGGGCGCTCGCTCCTCGCCACACACATTGATGTATTCGACAGTTTCAGCGACTTGCCTCGGTACGCCACAGCACAGGCCAATGAACCTGCTCCAGCCCCATGCAGGTGTTCATTTCAGCCGCATGGGTCAGCGTGAAACCGTTACCGTCGTAGCGCCAGCGCAGCGCAGTGCCACAACCGCCCATGCCCATCGCCATTGCCTGGCTGCTCAGTTCACCCGTGGCCGGATCAAAATCGACCAGGCCGTTGGGCTCTCTTTCCGGCAGATTTGGCACTTCGGCGACCCGCGCTGGGCGCGCCTGCTCAGGGTGGTCCAGGGGCGCCTGGTAGATATTGTAGAAACAGTTGTATGCCCCACAGCCGGTTTCGATGATCACCAGCGCTTGATCTGCACTCAAGGCATAGGCGTTAGCCTTTGGCGCAACGCCTTCATTCAGATCCGCTTGCCACTCCTTGCGCGTGGCCGCCACCACGGCATCCGCGACTTCTTTTGCCCTGTCCGGGGTTAGCGCAACGGGTGCCTGCCAACTCGGTGCCGGCGGTGCGGCCGGTGCTTGCGGCACGCTGCTGGCGGGCGCCTGCCCCTTGGAAATCAGTGCGTCCTGTGTACCAACGCGCCCCTGGACCGAGTCGATCAGCAAAAGCGCCGCGCTCAACCCGTTTAGCGAGGCGACGGAGGTACCGCCCTCAATGGGTAAAATCAACTCCCGCCCGTTGCGCAACTCTGCAATCAAGGTGTCGGCATTCGTTCCGGTCAGAGCAAACACCTCAGATACCTCACCTTTTTTGAGTTCGCCAGGCTCGAATCGATTTTTCAGCGGCTTGCCATCGAGTGTTGGCTGACCATGGGGGGCGGTGTAGCTGAACACGCCTACCCGCAAGTCTCCATGTGGTCCGGCTTCACGGGTTACCCGCAGGCTGAACGTCGAGATACCGATATCGTCACGCTCCGGGACGGCACCGATAGCCGTGCAGGCACGCGTGTTATCACAGCCGACAATCCAGTCCTTGATAGAACGCTCCAAAGGGACATTGTCGGCGGCGTTCGCACTGGTAACTGCAGCAGCCATCAGGAATATGAGGGGGAGTCGGGTCATCAAACAGGTGCCTGTAGACTGGAAAAACGCTATTAGGGCAGGGTTCTTTGCCAATACCTATTGCATGGCCGTCAGGCACAACAGAAACCCCGGCTGGAACAATCGGTACGGTGTTCCAGCCAGCGCCTGAACGTGGGATGTCGCCAGTCCAGCGCGCTGCAAGTCAGGGTGACTTTGCGCCGTTGCGCCCCTCAATGCTGCGCACCAACGCCCCAAAAAGCTCACCCCGCGGCATCTTGCTCAAGGGAATATTCGCCTTCTCGAACCACTCCCGATCCGCCTCAGGGTGCGGGCCACTCAGCACCACGACCCCGTTTTCATAGGTGTAACGCGCTGCCGCCACATCACCATTCCGGTAGGTCGCAATGGTTGAAGAAGGCGAGGTCGCGTCAGGCTTGGGGAAGTAAGGCCCATCCTGATAAAAGACGCTATCGGCTTTCCCATCCCACACAACCTGCACCGCCGCGTCCGCAATGCCCGCGACCTCAAACCCAGGCCTGCCCGCCTCTGAATCAAGGTCGTAGGGTATCAGGCCAAAGTTGCTGTCATCGGCCAGATAAGCACCCATACAAAGCCCCAGGTAGCGCCCACCCTGGGCGACAAAGTCACGAATGGCCTGCACCCGCGCATCCCCCAAACTATCAAGCGCCGCAGGGATGTCCTGACCGCCACCCGGTTGAACGTAGAGGTCATAACGAGCGAGGTTTTGCGGCGTGATGTCGATCGATTCATCGGCACCTACAAAGTCAATCTGCGCAGTCGGGCGGACGCGCAGCAGGGCTGTTTTGACATTCTCTGAACATCCCTCGCAGCCCGCCGGGCCTCGGTAGATAGCGACATGGGCGATGGGGGTTGCGGCGTGTACCGAGTAAGGAAGCAGCGTGAAAAACGCAAAAAGCGTCGCGGCGATGGCGTGCAGATTCATGGTTGTAGAGTCGTCTTAGAGCTGATTGGGTCCGATCGGACTTTGTGATTCGAAGCCTAAAGCCAATAGCCAGTTGAAGGAGTTAACATTTGTAAAACGGCTAGGAAAAATCGGGATTGATGATCGCAACGACGGTTTTCCCATTGAAATTTATGGGTTTTCCTTTAGTGCATAAATATCGAAGAGAGCGTTTCTTCCATTTTCAGTCCCCGGAATTTTTCAGGCCGTTTGAGTCAGCTCTCGGCCATGCGCGAATGCTATCGGCCAATAGCGCACACTCAAGTATCGACTATGCTTGGAGCGATTCAGCCCTGTACCTGAAGGATCTAAACAATGGGGTACCTTGTCGTTGCTCACGCGATGAATGTGAAGCCGGAGTTAGAACCACTTTCTACGTTGCCGGTGAGCATTGGTTGGTCATTGCACCAGGATGAAAACGCCACGTCGTTCTACTTAGACACGTTCAAGGCTGGCGAAGAACGGAAATGGCCCTTTACGTCTATGCCACCCATCAAGGATGTACCGCTTGAGCTCCCTCAAGAATTGGCAGCGCTATCGCGGATATACAAAGTGCTTAAGGATGCTCAGCTAGCCGACTACTTCAAGAGAGCTTTCCTGAATGTGAATTTAGCGCTGAGTAAAAGCCTTCAATTACACGTTTGCAGCTTTTGCACGGATGACGACGGGCTGGATTTTGTGTGTGTATCTTCGAATGGTGAACTGCAAAGGCTGCGTTGCGTTTGCGGTGATCTGGATATCACCTACGAGCTTGGGACGGTCATGATCCAGCCGCTTCTGATAGACGGCGTTGAAGGCACCGATGTAAGTGGTCTGCATGACCCAGAGAGCGGCATTCACGTCTTGAGTCGGAATATAACGCCCTCGTCGTTACTGCATGCAGTGGCTTCAGCAGAAACCACTCGCTTTCTACAAGCAGAAAGCCCCCCTCTGGGTCTAGGTAGCTTCGATGGTCTGGACGTCGCACCGGTAAAGATTGCTGGCTCTAAGATCGCCTCGCTGAAGCCTGAGGTGGTTGCTCAGAAAGCGTGGTGGAGGCGGTGGTAGTTGTATCGACGACTTCGACCCAAGCCAGGAGGTTTTTCGGGGAAAAGTAGTCAATTATCAGCATCGAAAAATTGGGGCCGATAATGGGGGCCAATTTTCAAAAAGCTACCCGTCACGATGGGCTGCAATCGGCCAATAGCAGTCCCTCCGTCCAGAACCATTTTCCACCCTTAGCAGTCACTCAAGCCGACCACTTTTTCTTATTCGCCTTATCTCTACCTTGTAAATTTGCTCGTGTTCGAGCCGCATATTAGATGACATAGTCATCCACTGATCCGGACCGAGCCCCAAGCTCTTCAACCTCCCGAACCACCGTGCCAAGAATGCCGATCCCTTCATGAATCTGCTGCGTTGTCAGGCCGGCATAGCCCAAAATGAGCCCTGCCGGTCGCTCGTATTCTACCGACGTGGGTTCGGCAAACAGCGGCGAAAGCGGATATACGCCAACCCCGCGTTCGAGCGCTATCGCCTGCAACGTCGGCTCATCCTGAGCGCGAAGCGCGGGTAGCGTTAATACGCCGTGTAAGCCCGCCGCCATGCCGGCCAGTTGCCCATATTCCGCCAGATGCTGTTCAAAAGCCTCCAGTAATGCCCTTCGCCGCAGTTCATTTTCCCGCCGCAGGCGGCGAACGTGACGCTCATAGGTTCCACTTTCGATCAATGAGGCGAGCACGTTTTGCTCCCAGCGCGGTGAGTGTCGATCGGTCAGCCGTTTTGCTTCACGGAAAACGTGAACCAACTCGCGTGGAAGAACCAGATAACCCAACCTGAGTTGCGGTGAGAGTGCCTTGGAGAACGTTCCGACATAAATGACGCGAGCATCTGCGTCCATGGATTGCAGTGCGTCGATGGGCCGCTGGCCATAGCGAAACTCGCCGCCGTAATCGTCCTCAATGATCCACGCACGATGCCGCCTCGCCCAACTCAGCAGTTCGAGGCGACGTGCGACAGGAAGCACCGCCCCCATGGGAAACTGGTGCGACGGAGTGACAAAGGCCAGGCGCACGCGATCACCTTCCGGCAGAGCACTGGTATCCAGTCCAGAGGCATCGACGGGTATGGGCAACGCCGTCGCGCCCGTGGCCTCAAAGCAATATCTGGCCATGCGGTAGCCAGGCTCTTCGAAGACGAATGCATCTTGCGGGTTCAGCAAAAGCCGGGCGCACAGGTCAAGTCCTTGCTGCGAGCCATGCACGACGAGTATTTGATCCGCATCGCACGCCAGACCGCGTGCGCGTCGCAGATAACCTTGCAGCGCATTGCGCAAGCGCTCTTCCCCTTCGGGGTGGCCGTAAGCGAGGCTCGGTTGACGCTTGACTAGTTCGGAACGGTAGGCGCGCTGCCAACCCAGCGCCGGAAAATCCCTGGTAGCGACCGAGCCGTACCTGAAATCGATGCGGGCTTGGGGTGACGCCATGTTGTACGGCTTCATGATGGCCACTCGTTGCCCGTAAAGGGAAAGCACTGGCGGCAGTTCCTTTTGCTGCGCCGAGTCCCCTTGGGCATGCCCGGATTGAGTGCTGATTATGCTCGCTACCGTGGCGGCCTTGCCCACTGATGTCAGGACAAAGCCTTCGGCCGCCAGTTGCTCGTAAGCCGCCGTTACCGTGGTTCGCGACACGCCGAGTTCGGCCGCGATTGCCCGCGTCGACATGAGCCTCGTGCCGGCGGCAAGCGTGCCGTCTTCTATCTGCGCGCGCAGCCTGGCATAGATCCGACGTTGCGCGCCGCGGGAAAATGCATCCGGATTGGCTGAAAACTGGCCCATGGAAAAACCTCGAAACTGGCACTTTCGATGATGCAGGTCGTGGTCGACATTATGGACTCCCAACAATCCGTAGTGAAATCCCATGTACATTCCCGAACACTTCGCAGAGCACCGCCCGGAACAGTTGCACCGAATTATCCGCGACAATCCGCTGGGCATCCTCGTGACTGAGGGTGAATCCGGCATGGATGCGGACCACATTCCCTTTGAACTCGATACCGGCCACGGAACATACGGGCTGCTGACCGCTCATGTGGCCCGCTCCAATCCTGTGTGGCAACGTTGCGCCGGCGGCACGCCTGTCATGGTGATCTTCAGGGGGGCAGAAGGCTACATTTCGCCCAACTGGTATGCGTCCAAGCACGAAACGCATCGCCAGGTTCCCACATGGAACTACGAGGTGGTGCATGTGCATGGCGTCATGCGCGTGATGTCGGAAGAAAAGCTCCTGCGCCGCACCCTGGCCCAGCTGACTCGCCACCAGGAGTCCAAGGAGATCAAGCCCTGGAAGATGGGCGATGCGCCGCGTGAATATCTGGACGAGATGGTGTCGAGAGTTGTCGGTATCGAGATCGAAATGCAGTGCGTTGAATGCAAGCGCAAGCTCAATCAAAACAAGTCGCACGCTGATCGCTTGTCTGCGATCGCGCACTTGCGCGAGCGCGGGCACGTTGAGCTTTCTTCGATAATGCTGGCCAACCTTGAGCAGCCGGATCAGGGGGCAGCACCGTGGACCTTGAGTTGACCACCACCACGATTCTGGTGACCTTCGCCGGAGTTTTTTTGATCTGCTTTATGAAAGGTGCCTTCGGTGGAGGCTTCTCCATTGTCGGCATTCCGCTGCTGTCGCTGGTGATGGATCCGCTCACAGCCGGCGGACTGCTAGCGCCGTTGTTTATCGCGATGGACCTGTTCGGCCTGCGTTACTGGAAGCCATCCACTTGGTCTAAACCCGACTTGGTGCTGTTGTTACCAGGTCTGATTGTCGGCATCGGTGTCGGCTATCTACTCTTTCGCGTCATGGATCACCGCGCAGTCGCGTTAGTGATGGCGGCGGTTACCCTGATTTTTGTCGGCCTCTGGTTCAAGACCGGTGGGGAAATCAGGGTCAGCCAGCGCTCATCGCTCAAGGCGGTGTCCGCAGGCGTCACCTCTGGGATCACGACTATGGTCGCGCATTCTGGTGGGCCACCATTAGCGATGTACCTGTTGCCGCTCGGTCTAAGCAAGAAAACCTATGCCGGCACCACCAGCATGTTCTTTACCGTAGGCAATCTGCTCAAGGCAGTGCCTTGGCTGCTGTTAGCCAGGCCCACCGGTAACGTGCTAAGCCTGATGGTCATCTGCCTGTTAGCAGTTCCAAGTGGTGTCTGGCTGGGCTGGCGACTGCACACCAAGCTGGATCAACGCCAGATGTACCTTGCCTGCTACTGCCTGCTCGTAGTCACGGCGGTAAAACTTCTGTGGGACGGCATAAGTGGCTATATCGTCTGAAAATGCCTCACCACTATGAGGCCCAACGTTACGGCCATTATCCGACTGGCTGCCAACGGAATGTTAGCAGTCAGAGGCCGTTCAAATGGCCTGTGACACTAGGATGCTCTGCTCGGCTAGGCGTGCTTCATCGAGCTAAAATTAGCGCTTGAGGACTTCGTCAGGGTAGTAACCGAGCATCTGAGCTGGACGCAGATACTCAGACGGCGCTCCGAACAATTTAATCGAGCTGCTTAGAGTGACGAAGTTGAGATTGAGCGGCGGCGTAATATCACCGGCATTGCGTGCCGTCGCTTGAGCCTCATCGAGTGCCTCGGAGATGCTGTTGATTGCAGCTCCGGAACACTCCGAGGAAGGCATCACACAGCATTTGTGTGAACTGGCTTGCCTGCATTTTGGCTGAGCCGAATTCGGACTAAGCGGCAGTAAAACCGGTCAGGGCTTGGACAAGCTCCTGAACCCAGCTTGGCCACCCACCTTAACAACCAACCAGGCCAGCAGCACCAATCCCAAGGTTGCCCAGGGGATCGATCCCACGCCTGTCGTCTCAAGCAGTACACCGCCCACTACGGCACTGCCCGCAAACGCGAGGTTCAGTACGGTCACCAGCATCGACTGAGCCACATCGGCACCGTCGGCAGCAGCATTCGCCAAAGCTGTCTGCAGCAGGGTCGGTGCACCGCTGTAACTCAGGCCCCAGGCAGCCATCGCCACATAAACCGCTATGGCAGGCAAGCCACCCAACGCCAATGCAAGCGATACCAGCGCAAACCCGGCCAGGCTCAACAGCACCAACCGCCGCAGCCAGCGGTCAATCAATAGCCCAGTGAGCCAGATACCCACGAGAGCCGCAATGCCGAACGCAAGCAATGCCTGCTCGACCTGTCCATCCAACCCGACCGATGCCAGGAATGCCGCAATATAGGTGTAGAGCATGTAATGAGCCATGATCCACAGCATAACTACCGTCAGCACCGGTCGCACGCCTGGCCTGGACAAAACATGGCCCAGGGACAAGCGCTGGCCAGCCCGTTGCCCGGCAAAGTCAGGGACATTCAGCCGAATCCAAACCATCAGCGCCAGGCTCAACGCCGCTAGCAGCCCGAACACATTGCGCCAACCGATCTGCTCACCCAGCCATGCACTCAGTGGTACGCCCAGCGCCAAGGCGACGGGGATACCCAGCATAGCCACTGCCATCGCGCGGCCTTGCAAGGGCGCGGCGACCATGCGTCGCGCATAACCGGCCAACAGGCTCCACGCCACACCAGTGGCGACCCCGACGATCAGGCGCGCGACCAGGGTGAGGGCAAAATACGGCGACAAGGCAGTTACCGCGTTGCACAAACAGAACACCCCCACTGTCAGTAATAACACAAGGCGCCGTGGCCAACCTTGCAAGGCCAAGGTCAAGGGAACGGCCGCCAGCCCGGAACCGAGGGCACACGCGGTGACCCATTGCCCCGCCCATGCCTGGGAAACCTCAAACGTGTCGGAGATGTGTGGCAACAGGCCGGCGGGTACGCTCTCGTTGGCAGTGGCGATAAAACTCGCGGTGGTCAGGGCCAGTAAGCCAGTGATAGGTAGTTCTGAGGACGGCGGGGGGGTGGGTTGAATCGATTCTTCGCGGTTCATGAGCTTGCTCGAAAAACAGGTGAGGCCTGATTGTGATGAAGTGTCTGTGATTTGATAATTGGTCTAGAATTTGATGCTTAATCAAATCTGGATTGAAGATGGCCACTGATCGATTGGGGGACATGCGCTTGTTCGTTGAGGCTGCCGACCTCGGCAGTCTTTCAGCCGCTGGACGCAAGTTGGGGTTGTCGCCGGCGGCGGCCAGTGCACGGTTGCTCAAATTGGAGGCGGCGCTGCATACCCGCTTGTTTGATCGCACAACCCGTCAACTGCGGCTGACTGATGAAGGCCGGTTCTATCTGCAGCAATGCTGGGTCGCTTTGCGCGCCATTGATGAGGCGGAGGCGGGGTTGCAGGCGAGTCAGCAGGAAGTACGCGGTAAAGTCCGTCTGTCTGCCTCTACTGACTTTGGCCGTCACCTGCTTAATGACTGGCTCGAGACCTTTTGCGCGCAGCATCCGCAGTTGAAGGTGGCGCTGACCTTGTCGGACGCTATGTCTAACCTGGTACAGGACGATGTCGACCTGGCCATTCGTTTCGGCCCACTGCGTGATAGCTCGTTGATCGCCCGGCAACTGGCACCCAACTGGCGGGTGCTTTGTGCCTCGCCGGACTACCTGGCGAGCCACGGCGAGCCGCAGACGCCGGCCGAGCTCACCGGGCATAAATTTATTCTGCTGGTGACTCCGGCGGGTCCTTTAAACACCTTTCATTTCAGGGTGGACGGCCAGACATGGAACCACAGTGTGCCATTGGAAAGCGCCTGGGAAACCAACGATGGCGCCGTGGCACGTGCTTGGGCATTGGCCGGTCATGGCATTGCACGCAAGACCATTTGGGACGCAGCAGCGGATATCCGTGCCGGGCGGTTGAAGGTGCTGCTGCCTGACTATTGCGTAGCAGAAGCTGGGGTGTTTGCGGTGCTGCATGGCAATCGGTACCGAATTGCCAGAGTGCGGGTCCTGTTGGACGTTCTGGTGGAGCGTTTCAAATGTGCCACCGAGGAACTTCTGCGCGACGTCGATGTGCCGAGGTTTTAAATGAATATGAACAGCTCTGGCTGACTTACCATTTTCGCCATAGGCGCAGCAGCTTTTTACATCTACCGTTCGCACAAGCGGAAGGTAGATTACGAATCTGTTTCAACCATCTGCCAAGCGGTACAGCGCCTGAGCATGAGACGCCGCCAGCCCAATGCGCTGCAAATTACGGCGACTCTGTGAACTTGGAAGCGCAGTTGCAGCAATCACCAGGCTGCCGTGCTTCTTTGCTTGCTCTATCCGGTGAGATATCAGCGCTCCATGATAGCCCAAGCCTCGTGCATTTTTTCGAGTGGCAGCCGTGCCCAGGTAGGCAACGCCATTGCTGGCCAGGTACATCAACGCGCCTGCAACGACTTGCCCATCAGCTTTAAGGACGTAGATTTTCAGGCGTTCATTCGACATCAGTCCTGCAAAACAAGCCTGGCTCAACTGACGATGCTCTGGCTTGGTATGAAAGCCACTCGCATGAACTGCCGCGAACTCCGGGAGAGAGTCTGAAGTGGCCTCTTCGATGTTGAATAATTGGGGGGTCAACACCGCATCCTCGATGGGGCACGCAAGCTGCAGATGCGTCCACCCCCTCAAACGCTCGAATCGCTCCTCACCCACAAAAGCGAATTGCTCCAACGTCGAGGCTTTCCCGATAAGGGGCGTTACTGTTGAATACTCCGCTGACTCCTTGAGCAAGCTCAGCAGTGAAAGGGGGTTGCCGGTGCTGTCACCGTAGATACGATTGAACATCGGGCTAGGTGTTGCCTTCACCTGAAAGCACGGAAAGGCCCCATTGAAAAACACACGAGCACCAAAAGGATTTCCACTAACCCGCGACAAGCTCTCAACGCGGGAACACAAGTACTCGCTTTCTGCGGCTTCGATGGCATGCGCCCATTCAACATCCATGTGCATCGTCTCTTTGCAAGATTTCCAGGGAAGGTAGCGGTAAATCAACCCCTACGCACCTGGGAGGGCAGTGAAATAGATTGTCGGGCCAATGGGAGAAGTTTGGGCATCTGCCACAGAAGAGACATCGCTTGGCTTGTCGATAATCGACCCGGCTGCGTACATGCTCAAAGCCAATCCGATGTGCGATGACTTGATGGAAGAGGCAAGCCGCTATGCGTTATCCGGCCCACGCTCAAAATGAACACGCCACGTCCAAATAAAGGAGCAGAAAGGGCCCGATTCATTTGATTGAAACCCGATCTGCCCGTAGCGACGCTCACGCCTGGACTATCCATCCGCGTCAGAAGCAGCGCTTGAATCGAGCACCGGCCAATGCTCCCACTCACTGATGAAACCGGCGCCCCAGCGCATCCAGCCGTACCGCAATCGGCGGTAACCGCTCACTGCTCCTGGCCAGCGTCTCCACATCCTGCGCCGTATTCTGCGCGATGCTCTGCACCGACTGCAGCCGCCCGACAATCTCCACATTCGCCGTGGATTGCTCACGGGTGGTCGACACAATCCGCCCATTCAACTGGTCGATCTGCGAAATATCATTGCCCACCGCCCGCAGCATCTCCACCGCCAATTGGCTGTCCTCCACGCAGCGCTCCACGCCCTGGCGACTGTCGTGCATGGCCTCTACCGCTTGCCGGCTGCCGTGTTGCAACCCTTCAATAATCGTCTTGATCTCCTGGGTCGACACCGCCGTGCGTTGCGCCAGGCTGCGGACCTCATCGGCGACCACGGCAAACCCGCGCCCTTGCTCACCCGCGCGGGCGGCTTCGATGGCGGCGTTGAGGGCCAGCAGGTTGGTCTGGTTGGCGATGCTGTTGATCACCTCCAGCACCGAGCCGATTTGTTCGGCCTGCACGGCCAGCCCTTCGACCGTCTCGTTAGTGTCGTGGAGGCGGGTGGCGAGCTGAGTGATTTCCAGCTGGGCACGGCCGACGCTTTCCTGGCCACGGATGATCTGCTGGCTGGCTTGCCCCGCGTGCTCGACGGCATGCTCCACGTGCACGGCGATATGGCCCATGGCATCTTCCATGCGCTGCATGGAACCGGTCATCTGGGCGATTTCCGCCAGTTGGTGGCGCGCGCCTTTTTCCAGGGTGCCGCTGGCGTGAGCCAGCTCCTGGCCGAGTTGGCCGAGGCCGTGGGAGTCGCGGGCGACGCCGTCGATCAGGCCGGTGATCTGGGTCAGAAAGTGATCGAAACGGGTGGCAAGGGAGACATGCACTTTTTCCGGACTGCCCTTGACGGCCTCACCGCTGAACTGCGTGGTGACGGCGAGCATTTTTTCGAGCATTTCCTGGCTTTCTACCGCTTCTGTCTGGCTGTGCACCGCGAGGTAGAGCAGGGCGACCGTCTCCATCACCACGTAGAACGCGTGGATGAAAATCATGCTCCAGCCGCCGTGATGCTCCATCACAAACACCGGGAAACCCTGATGCTGCAACGCATGAAACACCACGTGGTGGACCGCGATGGTGACGGCGGCCACCAGGATAGGCAGCCAGTCGCGGTAGAACGTCAGCACCGCCAGCAGCGCGAAGATACCGAAATGCGATTCGATGACACCCTGGGCCTGGTTGATGTGCAGCGCCGCCATGACCATCAGGCCGACGCCAAGGGCGCAACGCATCAGGCGCGTGCCGCCGATGACGCGATAGGCCAGGGTCAGCACCACGCTGGTGCCGCCGCCTATGAAGAGCGCTTGAAGCAGCGTGTCGTGCCAGAACGCCAGGCCGAGGGAGAAGAGGGTCATCAGCCAGATCAGGGCGAGCATGATGCGGTCGGCTTTGCGGTAGTGCTCGATGAAACGGGCTTGGACAGGCATTCACTCGTACTCCATGTGGACGGGCCGGGGTGAGGCAAGCATGCGACGTGCCATACGAGCATGCGGGGAGCGAATCGGGTGTAGGGGAGCGGGGGTTGATTGATGGTAGGAGGTTATCGGCGGTGTTGGGTGGGGCTTTAGGGGGGATAAGCCAGAAGCTGCTTGTTACGAGGGGCTGCAATCGGCCAAAAGCCGTCGATCATGATCTGAAAGATCCGGGGCGACTCAACGTCCTGAACGACAACACCTACCCTAGCAGGATGTTGTCATTCTCAGAATATGTGGCTTACATGCTCCACTTCATGGTCACGGCCACGTTACGCGGGTCGCCGAAGATGTTTGCGCCCGCCGGGTTACTGATGCTCTGGTAGTAGTGCTTGTCGAACACGTTGTTCAGGTTGGCTTGCACCTTGAGGTTTTTGTTCACGTTATAGCCGGTCATCAGGTCGACGATGCTGTAGCCGCCCTGAGACACGCCGTAGGTTGTGTATGTGCTGCTCTGGCTACGGAATGAACCGCCGATCGACCATTTTTCGAGATCGCCCGGCAATTGATAAGTGGTGGACAGCTTGAGCAGGTTGTATGGCGTGTCGCTGTCGAAGCGACCGCTGCCGCCCTTGACGTTTTTGGCACCGGCATAGGTGTAACCGGCCGAGGCCTGCCAGCCACGGGCAAGCATGCCTTGCAGTTCAAGGTCGACGCCTTTGGTTTCCACTTCGCCGGAGGCCACGGAGCAGGAAGCAACACCCGGTGCACAGGCATCAAGCCCTTGGGCGAGGTTTTCCTGGTTCAACTGGAAGTAGGCCAGGCTGGCGTTCAACGCGCCGTCAAAGTACTCGCCCTTGATCCCGACTTCACGGTTGGTACCGGTGACCGGCGGCAGCAGGCTGCCCTGGAAGTCCACGTTGGCTTGCGGCTGGAAGATTCTGGTCCAGCTGGTGTACACCGAGTAGGTATCGTTGATGTCGTAGATCAGGCCGGCATAGGGAGTGTATTCCCGCGTCGCCTTGTAGTCGGCGCCGAATGTGTATTCGCCGGAAATAGTGTTCTGTTCGTATTCGTACCAGTCCAGGCGTGAACCGAGGATCAGTTTCAGGTCGTCGCGCAGATGGAAGCGTACGGTGGCGTAGGTGCTGTATTGATCGACCTTGCCCTTGCGCGACCAGTTGTAGTTGATGGCCGGTTTCTCTACGCCGTGATAGTCGAAGTTTGACGGGTCGAGCACGATGTTCGGGTCGTTGAGGAAACCACCGCCGGGGCCATCGTCGGTTTTATCATTGCGATAACTGCCCCCGAGCACCAGTTCGTGGGTCGCACCAAACAGGGTGAAGGGGCCGGACACGTAGCCGTCGACGCTTTTTTGCGTGTGCTGGTAGGTGTAGCGGCCCACGTTCAGGTTCAACTGATCCGCACTGGAGTCCAGTCGATAGAAACTGGTGCCCAGCATGTCCAGATCGCCTCGCAGCCACGTGGTATTCAGGCGCAGTTTCCAGTCGTTGTCGAAGCGGTGCTCAATTTCGGCAAATGCGCTGGTGTTTTTCTTGTTCCAGTAGGTCCAGTTCGGGCTCATGCGCGTCGAACGGGATATCGGCAGGAACGTGCCATCGGCACGGGTCGGAATGCCTGACCAGTCGGCACCCGGGTTGTCCTCACGGTTGTAATACGCTCCAAGGGTCAGGGTAGTGGCTTCGCTCAGGTCAAACTCGGTGATGCCGTACAACAATTGGCGCTTGCTGCTGTAGCCATCGGTAAAGCTGTCTTTGTCCTGGAAGGCACCGACCACGCGGCCCCTGATCGAACCGCTGGAATTGAGGGCGCTGCTGGCATCGATTTCGGTGCGGTAGTTGTCCCACGAACCGGCACCCAGGGTGACCGACACTTGCGGCTCGACGGTGGGGCGTTTGCGGATCAGGTTGAGGGTGCCGGACGGGTTGCCGGCACCGATCATCAGTCCCGATGCACCGCGTACCACTTCCACCCGGTCGAACATCGCCAGTGTCGAGGTGCCGAGGGTGTCGCTGTCATACGCGACGGGCAGGCCGTCAATCATGATGTTGTCGATGGCGGATCCGCGGGAGTAGAACTCCGGGCGTTCACCGCCGGTCTTGCGCATGGTCAGGCCTGGGGTATAAGTCGAAATATCCTCCAGGGACTGCATGTTCTGGTCATCCATGCGCTGGCGGGTGATCACCGTGACCGACTGCGGCGTCTCGCGCATGGAGGTCGACAGTTTGGTCGCAGTGCTCATGGAACCGGTGGTGTACGATCCGCTCCCCTCTGTCGTTGCTCCCAGCGATTGGCCCGTGACACTCGTCGCGCCAAGCACCACCGTTGTTCCGTTATTGGCAGGGATTAACACGTATCCACCATTGCTCTGACGCTGCGCTTGTAACCCGCTGTTCGCCAACAAGCGCATCAGTCCCTCCTCGACGCTGTACACGCCAGCCAGGCCCGTTGTAGTCAGACGGCGGGTTTGCTCGGTATCAAATGAAATAGTCACGCCCGCTTGCACTCCGAACTGGATCAGGGCAGTGCCGAGCAGACCTGAAGCGATCTGGTAGGACGTCTGGCTCTGCGCCAATACTGGCGTGGACATTAGCGCCGGCCCCGACAGACTCGCGAGGCTCAGTCCAAAGAGGGCCAAGCGAACCGGACGGGTCATTGAAGTCTTTGCATAGGGGGGAAGCAGGGGCATTTTGTTGATCCTTTCGTAGTCATGGCAGAGAGTCGCTGTCATCGCGGCTTGTGTCATTGACGGATGAGAATCAAAATCAGCAAGGTGACTCGTCAAACATTTTCAAATCGAACTCATGCCGGTTCGATGCTAGCCCAATAGCGCGTCAGGTAGCGCACTCTCACCGGTAAGGCTTGGCTCAGGTTTTCCAGCACGGTATCCGTATCATCTATGCGGAACGCCCCTGAGATGCTAAGCCCCTGAACCGATGCAGCGCACCGCAGTACGCCAGGGCGATAGCGTCCCAACTCTTCGATGAAATCGCCCAGCCGCCAGTCATTCACGCTCAGCATGCCCTGTACCCAAGCGGTCGAGCCCGGGGGTAAAAGACTGGCGGCATCGACTTCATCGCGGTCAAAGGTGACTTGCTTTCCAGCATCGAGGCGCAGAGTGCGTTCAACATGCTGGAGCGGACTTACTTCAACAGCGGCTTGCAGTACTCCAACACGCGTTTGTTCGGTCAGTTGACGGACGCTAAACCAGGTGCCGAGCGCACGTACCCGACCTTCGCCAGTCTGAACGATAAATGGGCGCTGAGTGGGATCCTGGGCGGTCTTGACAAGAATTTCACCACGGTACAACTGGATCAACCGCTGCTTTGAGTCGAAGCGGATATCCAATGCAGTATCCGCGTTCAGTTCCAGTTGTGAGCCATCGTCCAGGCGTAGCGAGCGACGCTCACGGATACTCGTACGCTGTTGAGCGAGCATTGAACGATACGGAACTTGCTCAACTGCCAGCCACGTACATCCGCCAACGGCCACTAGCATGCCAAGTATTTTCAGCACATCACGACGTTGTATTTTTGCTGCGCTGAGGCTGGATAGGGCCGCTTGTTTGGGCACCATTTTCCATTGTTGTTGCAGCGTTTCGACGCGCGCCCAAGCCGCAGCGTGCTGTGGGCTGGATTGCATCCAGATGTTCCAGGCTTGGGTTCTTGCCTCGTTGACCGTCCCGTCATTGAGTTGCACGTACCAGGTGGCGGCAGCTTCAAGTATCTTGAGGTCCAGGGAGGAAGGCATCAGCTTTCGACCAGCAAAAGGCACCGGGTCATGGCGCGAATTAAATGATTTTTGACCGTGGTGACCGAGACGCCGAAACGTTCAGCCGTTGCAACATAGCTTAGCCCTTCAAGCTGGACCGCCAGGAATATCTCCCGAGTCCTGGCACCCAATTCGTCGAGTAGGCTATCGACCGCGATCAGCATTTCGATGATGGACAAACGTATTTCTGGCGAAACATCTACGGGTTCAGGTCGCTGGGCCAAGGCATGCAGGTACGCCTGCTCAATGGTGCGGCGGCGGGATTTATCGATCAACAGGGAGCGCGCAATGGCGCTGAGGTAACCCCGCGGCTCGCGGATTGGGGTGTCATGGCGAGCGGTCATGACTCGCAGGAATGTGTCCTGGGCCAAGTCCGAAGCATCGGCGGCATTGCCCAGCCGGACTCGTAACCAGCCCTTCAGCCAACTGTTGTGTTCGCTATAGAGCCGATCGAGAACTGAATGATCAAGCGCCGACATGATAGTGTCACCGATGAGTAAATGCTAATCGATCTCATTGTCGTCATGGCAAGCTGTTTATGCAAGTGTCTTTTCTAAGGCTGGTGAAGGCTCATAGAGAGTTCAAGAGATTTGTTTAGCTTTGGAAACAAGGTGATTTCCCCTTGCGGAGAATAATCTGTCTGATGTTTTGAATCGGCTCGGATTTCTCAAATCCGGGCCGATTTCAGCCGAGTTTCGACTGGCTGCAATTGGCCGATTCTGTTGAAAACAGTCGGATTTTCAGATCGCCTAAACTCAGGCACGACCACCACTGGAGAGCCTACTCACCACATTGAGTGGTTTTTCGGCCCATCGGTGACTTTTGCTGCTCAGTTATTTGGTTAATTCGAGGTTTTTTGCTTGGTGCAGGCGCAACTATTCCGTGAATGGTGGCCCTTGAGATGAAAATTTGGCCAGCCGTCGTAGGTTCTGCACCGCAGCGGTCAGCGTGAATTCATCTGTCGCGCCACTCATGCCACGTAGTCGCAAGCGATCCAATGTAGGGATGCGCTTGAGGTGGGTAAACAACATTTCGACCTTTTTAAGTTCGTGGCGAGAGCGCTGATACGCCGGCGTTGCTGCAATTCGCAGGTCCGCATCCCGAGCAGCTTCATGGACGCTGCGGGCGATCTTACGAAAACGCAGTGTTCGGGCAGCACTTGGCTTTCATCGGACACGTCGCGCAGTCGGTCTGTCTGGATCGGAAGATGATGATGTTGGCTTTGGTGACGTGTGAGCGCTCATTTTTGAAGGCTCGCCACTCGCTGCGCAATGGGTTGCCGGCCGGGCAGGAGTATTCCTAAGCCTCGTCATTCCAGTGGAATCGGATGATACTGGTTTCTAAGGTTCTCAAGGGGGCGCTTTCTAGCCAACCTGCTTAAGCTGGTCTCGCGTTATAGATCGACAGGAGACCTACTTTTTCAACAGAATCGGCCGATTTCGGTCTGTCGCGCCAGGCAAAAATCGGCCAAAAGTGGTCATTCGCGAGTTGCCATCAGCAGTCAGTATTTTGATGTGCAGTCGGCCACGACTCCCTGAATCGGCGATGATTGCCAAATAAAAAAGGAGTGCCTCTGTAAAGAGCACTCCTTCCTGCTTACTCGCAATGCTAAATCGCTTGGTTTTGGTCAAGCGCTGTGGCTTACCGGTGCGAACTCTGCTTTCACAAAATATGTTTTTTCTCCGGTTTCGAGATTCGATATGCCGGCCTGCGCACCAACCTCTACTAGCTTTGCCTTGACTGACAGTTCCAAATTTTTGTCTGTGGAGAATGACGTGTTTTCTTTAATCTCTAGGGACGCAGTCAGACAACCGCCCACTTCGCGTGCAAACACGACCGCCTTCCACGAAGGCTCATACGACAGCCAAAAGAAGTTCTCACGATCGACTTTGCTATCTGCTTTCCAAGGCTTGCCGGTTAACGAGAATTCACGTGTATCGAGTGAATCAGTATCGCATTCAGTTTTACCTGCGTAACTGACTGCACCGCCACCCATAGGGCCAACTTGCACGGATGCTTCTGCGCTGATGGAACTGCGGGTTTTATCGGATACTTTCTTGGTGATGCGGATTTTGGTCGCTCCAAGTTGAACCAGTAGCTTGACCAGTTCCGATTCGCGCTCCTCCAGCAGGATTGCATCGTAGCTATCGCTGGGAATGTAGAGGTTCTTGTTATCCGGGTTCGAGTAGTCGGACAGTGGGTGTTTGCGGTAAGCCTTTCCAACGACTGGGTGCCCTGGCTGGAAACGATAGTCAGACTCTCTGGCTTGGGTGCGGGAAAGCGAATGGCGTTGTACGTAAGCAGTGAGCAAACGTGTTTCTTCGGCTATGGCTAGAGCTGTGGCTGATTCATCGGTTGTGGAGCTGCGATCTTTGGCGATTAGTGATGCACCCGCGCCTGCAACACCGGCAGCGGTAGCCGCTGCGCCAATAATCATAGAAATAGGCAGAATAGGAATGAGGAATGACGATGCTGCGGCCGCCGCGGCCGTAGCTACCGCTACGCCGGAATATGCAGTTTTTCCAGTCTGCGGTGTTGTATTTTGGCCAGAAAGTGTGAAGTTTGGGGTGTAGCCGCTGTCATTTTGCTGGGAGGTATCTGAGGCGAAATGATCTTCTACGATGTAAATAAGATCTAGCATTGGGTAACGCTCCTTGTTGGCCAAACACATGGTTGCCAAGCCTGCATCTAGTGATCGTTTCCTTGTCAGGGAAGTGTCTATTGATGCTTTTGTGTCGGCCGTGCTCGACGAATCTTGAATCGACGCTGATTTCCTAGGCGCTTTTGACTGGCTGCTTCTGGCCGATAGCAGCCGGTCGTTTCGTAGGCTGCACGCCATCTTTCAGCTGGCAGTATCAGCCCGAGAAGGTGAGATTAAAGTTGATCCAAGCGCGGCCATTTGCATGTGGAACAGCAGGATCAGTCATGTGATTGCCCTTCTCGGCTCGTACTGTCCGCCTTCAATCGTCAATTGTCCTGGTTCTAACCGGGACGTGCTTAACCACCATTAGCCCGGTTGAACTGCCAACGCGTGGAACGACCCGCTATGCAGGCAAGTCTACCTGTATCTACTCATGGGTAAGGTACAGCGCAATGGATAAGACAATCACCGTCGATCAACTAGCGACCACCGACCTTGGATCAATCAACGAAATATGGCTTGGCGGGACGCATACCCAGCTATGCCTATGGCGTGGCGAACAGGTCTTCACCCACGAGATGATGAGCGAGGGCACCCACGATCAGAATGTCCAACGCCTATGCTTGCAGTTGGTCAACCCTGACGATCAAACCGCCGTAGCCAGCGTTGAGGTAATTGTGCGCGAACGGCTGAAAAAAATGGGGAAGGAGGGCGAGTTTTACCCCGCTGAGGAGGCTGATACTCATCAATAAGAAGAGGAGTATCGGCCATTTATGGGGAGTCAATCCAAGGCCTGTGCTAGATGAGCAAGCCCCGCGCTACAACACTGGCGATGAAGACCTACCCCCGCAGCAATGGCGCAATCACCAGGCCAAGCAGAAACAACGCTTTCTCGCCCCAGCCCTCACTGCCAAACCGCATCACGCTGCCCAGCAAGCCACTGATACCTGCGACAACTTGATCCAATCAATGCTCATTTTGCAGTTCCTGCACAGGAGAGTGGGTGAGGGCTGTTGATCAGCGAACCATCATAACCATCCGGGCGGGTCGGGGTCTGCGCAAGTCAGATTTTGCTGCCGCCCCCCATGGAATGGGTGAAGCCCTGCTCCCAGTACTAAAGGAGGTGTCAATGCCCGCTAAAGGACCATTTCGGTCTGACGCCATAGGTTTAGGCTCAGCTTTGTGATCGTCAACGATGACAACAAGGCGCGCCGCATCACCTGCGAGATGAGTAGAAAACCTCACTGACTCCCGTGTCTCCATAATAAAAAGAGGATTTATCATGAGTAGCACCTTCTTCATTCCTTCCGTGAACATGATGGGCATTGGCAGCCTCGACGAGGCGATGCTCGCAATCCGCAAGTACGGGTTCCGCAAAGCCTTGATCGTCACCGATGCTGGCCTGGCCAAAGCCGGCGTGGCGGCCAAGGTCGCCGGCCTGTTGGCCCAGCAAGACATCGACTCCACTCTGTTTGACGGCGCCAAACCGAATCCGACCGTCAGCAACGTGGAAAAGGGCCTTGAGCTGCTGGCCCGCAGCGACTGTGATTTCATTATTTCCCTGGGCGGCGGTTCCCCCCATGACTGCGCCAAAGGCATTGCCCTGTGCGCCGCCAACGGTGGGCACATCAGCGACTACGAAGGCGTCGACCAATCCGCCAAACCACAAATGCCACTGATCGCCATCAACACCACCGCCGGCACGGCGAGTGAAATGACGCGTTTCTGCATCATCACCGACGAAGTCCGCCACGTGAAAATGGCCATCGTCGACCGCAACGTCACCCCCCTGTTATCCGTCAACGACCCCTCGCTGATGGCCGCCATGCCCAAAGGCCTGACCGCCGCCACCGGCATGGACGCACTGACCCACGCCGTCGAAGCCTACGTGTCGACGGCGGCCACGCCGATCACCGATGCCTGTGCACTCAAAGCCATCGAATTGATCTCGGCCAACCTGCGCACCGCCGTTGCCCAGGGTGACAACATGACCGCCCGGGAAAACATGGCCTACGCGCAATTCCTTGCCGGCATGGCCTTCAACAATGCTTCGCTGGGTTATGTACATGCCATGGCGCACCAACTGGGCGGGTTCTACGACCTGCCTCACGGCGTGTGCAATGCGATCCTGCTGCCCCATGTGTCGAGCTTCAACGCCAGCGTGTGCCCGGCCCGGTTTAAGGATATTGCCCATGCAATGGGGGTTGAGACTCAGCAACTGGATGCGGAGAAGGGTGCTGCGGCGGCTATCACGGCCATCCGTAAACTGTCTGCGGATGTGGGGATTCCGAGCGGGCTCGTTGAGCTGGGTGTAAAGGCTGACGATATTCCGACCCTGGCAACCAATGCGATGAAAGATGCCTGCGGCTTTACCAATCCGCGTCCTGCCAATCAGGATGAGATTGAGCAGATTTTTCATACGGCGATGTGATTGATGTGAAGTGACGCTGGAGAGAACGCCCCGCCTTTGGTTGAAGTGCGGGGTGTTTTGGTTTTGTTCGCCGATAGGGTTGGAGTGGCTCACTGGCTTGGCTGGAAGTGGTCTGTCATGAGCGGCTACTGTCGGCCATTAGTCCATGCGCTGCATGGAACCGGTCATCTGGGCGATTTCCGCCAGTTGGTGGCGCGCGCCTTTTTTGAAGGTGCCGCTGGCGTGAGCCAGCTCCTGACCGAGTTGGCCGAGGCCGTGGGAGTCGCGGGCGACGCCGTCGATCAGGCCGGTGATCTGGGTCAGAAAGTGATCGAAACGGGTGGCAAGGGAGACATGCACTTTTTCCGGACTGCCCTTGACGGCCTCACCGCTGAACTGCGTGGTGACGGCGAGCATTTTTTCGAGCATTTCCTGGCTTTCTAGCGCTTCTGTCTGGCTGTGCACCGCGAGGTAGAGCAGGGCGACCGTCTCCATCACCACGTAGAACGCGTGGACGAAAATCATGCTCCAGCCGCCGTGATGCTCCATCACAAACACCGGGAAACCCTGGTGCTGCAAGGCATGAAACACCACGTGGTGTACCGCGATGGTGACAGCGGCCACCAGGATAGGCAGCCAGTCGCGGTAGAACGTCAGCACCGCCAGCAGCGCGAAGATACCGAAGTGCGATTCGATGACACCCTGGGCCTGGTTGATGTGCAACGCCGCCATGACCATCAGGCCGACGCCAAGGGCGCAACGCATCAGGCGGGTGCCGCCGATGACGCGATAGGCCAGGGTCAGCACCACGCTGGTGCCGGCGCCTATGAAGAGCGCTTGAAGCAGCGTGTCGTGCCAGAACGCCAGGCCCAGGGAGAAGAGGGTCATCAGCCAGATCAGGGCGAGCATGATGCGGTCGGCTTTGCGGTAGTGCTCGATGAAACGGGCTTGGGCAGGCATTCACTCGTACTCCATGTGGACGGGCCGGGGTGAGGCAAGCATGCGACGTGCCATACGAGCATGCGGGGAGCGAATCGGGTGTAGGGGAGCGGGGGTTGATTGATGGTAGGAGGTTATCGGCGTTTTTGGGTGGGGCTTTAGGAGGGATAAGCCAGAAGCTGCTTGTTACGAGGGGCAGCAATCGGCTTGCAGCCGGTCGCGCCCGACGCAGTCGATCAAAATCATCTGCTCATTCACGGTTTGAGGGGGCGGGAAAAATTCAGACGCCTTGAAGGTCGATGACTCAGCTCTTGTAGAGTAACGCCTCAACTACAACGCCAAACGCTGACGAATGTTCACGGCGATTGGGGTAGTAGAGATGGTAACCGGCAAAGGGTTGGCACCAATCTTCCAACACCCGCACAAGGCTACCGTCGGCAAGCTCCTTCGCCACCATGTCCTCTGGCAGGAAAGCCAAGCCACATCCCGCCACGGCCGCACGCAGAATGGGCACGCTGCTGTTGAATGTCCATTGGCCTTCGACGCGGGCCTTGAGTTCGTGGCCATCCTTTTCGAAATCCCATTGCATCAGGCTGCCGTGAGTCGGCAGGCGCAGGTTGATGCAGTTGTGCGCCGCCAGATCTCTCGGTTCCATCGGGTAAGGCCGCTGCTGGAAATACTGCGGTGAGCCGACAACGGCGATGCGTAACGATGGCCCGATCGGCACGGCGATCATGTCCTTGGCCACCTGGTCACCCAGTCGAACACCAGCGTCATAGCGCTGCGCGACGATGTCGGCGAGGGCGTAATCGACGGTGATTTCGACCTTGATGTCCGGGTAGTCGGGCAGCACCTTCAGCAGCTTCGGCCAGAGAATATTGTTCGCCGCATGCTCGGACGCCTGAATCCGTACATTGCCGGCGGGGGTGTCGCGAAACTCGCTGACGGCAGCCAGTTCCAGTTCAATTTCTTCAAAGCGCGGCGCCATCGCTTGATACAGGCGTTGGCCCGCCTCCGTTGGTGAAACACTGCGCGTAGTCCGCGTCAGCAAGCGCACGCCCAGCCGGGTTTCCAGTGCCCGCAGAGTGTGGCTCAGCGCTGACTGCGAGACGCCCAGTTGCGCGGCAGCACGGGTAAAACTGCCTTCGCGGGTGATGACCACGAAGGCTTGCAGGTCGTTGAGATTGGGGCGGGACATTGATGAGAACCTCTCATGAGGAGCGCGTGATTATTCCATGAAAGCAGGTCGCGCACGGATGTGCGACCCTTGGCGCGCTGATCACAAGGTGCGTGCGTAAAAATCCGTCAGTTTGCCGATCGCCGCATCGACATAACGCGGCACCCAGTAGGTTTCAATGTGGGTGGCGCCATCGATGATGAACACTTCCTTGTCGGTGGTGCCGGCGGCTTTGGGAAACGCATCCTGAGTCATGTACAGGCTGTCGGCCTTGCTGCCGGCGATCATCAGCAACGGTTGATTGATCAACTCGATATGGTCGGTGGCGTCGAAACGCATCAGGTCAATAAGGCTGCTGGTGGTGTATTTGAAGGTCGAGTTCGGGTGCGCGTGGGTTTTCCAGTAGTACTCATAGCCTTGGCGATACAGTTCGAAAGGCAGTTTGGCAGTCTGCTCATCGGTGAGGTTGGCATCCCCCGTATACAGCACCGCGCCCCCCGCTGCTTCTTGCGCGCGGGCTGCTGATGCCTGTTGCAAACGTTGCTGGATGCTGTCCAGTTGCGAGTCGCTGTAGCCGTTGCGGCGTACTCGACCCGAGTTGAACATGCTCACCGTTGCCAGGGATTTGAAGCGTTTGTCGGTTTGCGCCGCCGCCAACGAATAACCACCGCCGCCACAAATGCCGAGCAGGCCCAGACGATTGTCATCCACGCCAGCGAACTGGCTGATGAAATCGGCCATGCCGTGAATGTCTTCGATGCGATACGCCGGTTTATCGATGCTGCGCGGCTGACCACCGCTGGCGCCCTGATAGGCCGCATCGGCCGTGATGGTGATGTAGCCCTGTTCGGCGAGGCGCTGAGCATACAGACCGGCGACTTGCTCCTTTACGCCGCCATTTGGATGCGCAACCACTACGGTCGGGTAGGTCTTCTTCGCGTCGTAGTTGGCAGGCGTGTAGACGTTGGCGGCGATGTCCAGACCGTTGAGCTTATAGCTGACCGGGTGGATGTTGACCCTGCCCGGTTCGTTGCGGGTGATCGCGCCGTCGTAGGCGAGGGTGAATGGGTTCTTCTTGTAGTCGGCGGCCAAGGCTTCGCCTGCCGAGAGGCCGACCAATGCCGACATGAACGTGGCTTTGAGGGTGTTCTTCACGTGAAGCTCCTGAGCAAAAAAAGGACGGCAGTTGCGAAAGTATTTGGGTCAGTCCAGCTGTTTTTCTTTGAGGAACTGCGCGACCAGGTCAGCGATCTGCACGTTGTTCAGATCCGACATGGGGAAATGGGTATTGCCGTGAATGCCAATCTCCGGCAGGTGTATCAGTCGCACATCACCGCCATGGCGATTGACCGCGTCACGCCAGAGCCGGGCCATTTTCAGGCGTGCGCGCCAACTGTCCTGAGCGGGCAGATCGACTGCCTGTTCCGG
Organism: Pseudomonas sp. C6002; assembly: GCF_013385805.1. Classification (NCBI taxonomy): domain Bacteria; kingdom Pseudomonadati; phylum Pseudomonadota; class Gammaproteobacteria; order Pseudomonadales; family Pseudomonadaceae; genus Pseudomonas; species Pseudomonas sp. C6002. The sequence continues at coordinate 59,154 of NZ_JACAPH010000009.1, forward strand.
GATGTTGTCGCCGTACAGGATCAGAATCGGAATGCGCGTCAGTGCCATGAATTGCTCCATCGGCACCGCTGCGCCTTGCACCGTGTCGAACGCGCTGGGGATCGGCGCCGGCACTTCACCGTCAGCAAACACGAAACTGCTGCCCGGTTCGAACGCCACGATGGCTTTGACCTTGTCGTTCTTGATCGCCGTCAACCAGCCCGGCCCGCCGCCCTGAGAATGGGTAAACAGGATGCCGGGGCCGATTTTGTCGAACAGCGCCGACACACCATCGGAGACCACGCCCATGTCAAACGGCCCGGTGTTCGGTGTCATAGCCCTGAAAAACTGCTCGCGGGTCTGGGCGTCCTGTGCCACTTGCACGCCGTTGAAGTAGCGGGGCCAAAGGCCGATACGGAACTGGTTGAACCACAGTTGTTCGTCCGGCATAGGCTTGATGGTAGTCTCGACCATGCTGCGCCCGGCATCACCACGCCGGGGTTGATCGATCAGATAGACGCCGTAGTGGCGGCGCAGAAAGATGTTCTGAAAACCCTCGCGACCATCGGCGGTGGTTTCCCAGGTCTTGGAAAACTGACCTGCGCCGTGCCACATGACGATGGGCAGTTTTCGCGCGTCCACCGGGATTTGATAGAAGGCGTAGGCGTGGTCACCGTGGTAGGTCTGACCGTTGGGCGTCATCGGTTGGCGCGGGTTGAAGGTGCCCGGTGCCGTGGTCATCGTTCCGCCGGCGGCGAAGCTGCCTTGTTTCTGGATCAGCAGCGGGCCTTCGGAGTGGTTCGCGCAGGCCGCCAACAGGCTCAACAGCATGACGCTCAGCAGACGTTTTGCAGTTCTCATGTCACTTCCTCGACGCCGCGAGGGCTTGGACCAGCGCTGCGTTGGCCCGCTCGGCAGTCTGTGCATCGCCATGCTTTTTCAGCAGTTCGGTGACTAGGTGCAACTGTGCTGCGCTGAGCCCGACGCGCAGGCTCGCCGCCATGTGCGAGCGCAACTGAGGCTCGACCCCCGGCGTCGCTGCCAGCGCTCCGACAGTCGCCAATTCGCGACTTTGCCAGTCGAGGTTGTCGCGCTCGAAGATGTCGCCGAACAGGTGCGTTTGCAGGAACTGGTTGATCACTGGGGCGAACTCGAACACCGGGCCTTTGACCGGGGCGCCGGAGATTTTCGTTTGATTCGCCGTACCCGCTGCCAATAGCTCATCCCCCACCGGTATCACCCGGCTCGGCTCACGCCCCGGCGCATCGTCAAGGCCGCGTTGTTTGCGCGCCTGCACCACGGTCATCAATTCATTCAAGGCGTTGAGGCTGCGCGGGAAGCCGACGTAGGCGTAGAGCTGCACGAGGACTTCGCGGGTTTCGCTAATGGTCAGGCCGGCATCAAGCCCTTGGTTGAGCGCCGTGTTGAGGTTGGGCATGTCGCTGGTCGCCATGAACGCCGCGATCAGTGGAATGGCTTGTTGCTGGCTCGACAAGCGGGCTGCGCTGGCGGGTGTGCTGGTCATAGTGGGCGAAGCCTCGGCTGCTTGAGTGGTGACGCTGAACATCGCCCCGACGCTCAGGCAGAGCGCCATGAGTGTGGGGAGGGCAGTGCGGTTGCGGGTGTCAGTGATCATCGTGAAGGGCTCCATCCATTGCGGGGCGCTGCGGTGTTGCTGGATCGTAAGGAGGATGGTTGTGGCGATTAACCCCGAAATAGCGCATGGACTCATGAGCAGAACTCATGAGTCGACGTGCGATAACCGCTGGAATCCCGGTGCGGGCAGGTTGTTACGGGGCATTGAGGTTACGTGGCGGTTCGCCGCGAACGTGCCGGTCGAGCAGCTTCGACACATTCCGTAACTTTATTGGCCGGCGTATTGCGCCTCCGAGACCTGCTCCGCCCAGGTGACGGTCTTGCCATCCTCGGCTTCAGCGATGGCGATGTGGGTCATGCCGTTGCTGGCCGTGGCGCCGTGCCAGTGACGGGTGTTCGGTGGAATCCAGACAGTGTCGCCCGGATGGATCTCCTGACGCGCGCCACCCTCTTGCTGCACATAGCCGACGCCGGCAGTGACGATCAGCGTTTGTCCCAGCGGATGGGTGTGCCACGCCGTGCGTGCGCCGGGTTCGAAGGTCACCGTGCCGCCACCGATGCGCGCGGGCGCTTCACCTTTGAACAGGCCATCGACGCGTACAGAGCCGGTAAAGTTTTCCGCTGCGCCCTTGATCGAAGGCTGGGATCCGTTCGGCGTAACGCGGATTTCGCTGGCGGCCTGGGACTCTGCCGCCATCAGTGACAAAGCAACGAGTGGCGCAATCAATCGGTTCATCGGATGAGTTCTCCGGTCAGACAGAGAAAGCGACGCCGCACATGGCGCCGCGTCGGGCAGACTCAGAGTCCGGTCATTTTCAGTGCCGACTCCGGCAGACGTTCGCCGTGCACCCGAATCTGTGCCATCTGTTCGTTGATCACGCGCAGATCGTCGCCGTTCAATTGCAGCTCGACCGCGCCCAGGTTTTCTTCCAGGCGATGCTGTTTGGTCGTGCCCGGTATCGGCACAATCCACGGTTTCTGTGCGAGCAACCAGGCCAGTGCCACTTGCGCCGGCGTGGCGTGTTTGCGTTGCGCGACGGCTTTCACCACATCGACCAACGCCAGATTGGCCCTGCGCGCTTCAGGGGAAAAGCGCGGGACGAAATTGCGGAAATCGCTCGCGTCGAACTGCGTGTTCTCGTCGATCTGACCGGTGAGGAAACCGGCGCCCAGCGGGCTGAACGGTACGAAGCCGATCCGCAGTTCTTCCAGCACGGCTAGCAGTTCCAGCTCCGGGCCACGCCAGAACAGCGAATATTCGCTTTGCACCGCCGTGACCGGTTGCACCGCGTGGGCCCGGCGAATGGTTTCCACACCCGCTTCAGAAAGGCCGAAATGCTTGACCTTGCCCTCGGCGATCAGATCCTTGACGGTGCCGGCCACGTCTTCGATGGGCACCTGGGGATCAACGCGGTGCTGATAAAACAGGTCGATGCAATCGGTGCGCAGACGCTTCAACGCCGCTTCGGCCACGGCGCGTATATGCTCCGGGCGGCTGTTGGTGCCGCCGCCACGTGCGCCGGTGATCAGGTCGATATCGAAACCGAACTTGGTGGCGATGACGACCTGCTCGCGGATCGGCTGCAAGGCCTCCCCCAGCAGCTCTTCATTGGCGAACGGGCCATACGCTTCGGCGGTGTCGAACAAGGTGACGCCTTGCTCGTGGGCCGAACGAATCAGCTTGATCATGCTGGCTTGGTCGGCTGCCGGCCCGTAGGCCGACGTCATGCTCATGCAGCCAAGACCCAAGGCGGACACTTCCAGGCCATTACCCAACGTGCGGATTTTCATGGAGTTACTCCGTACAGAATTCGATTAGTGCGTGAGAGGGTGATCTTTCAGCCAGCCGTTCACGCGTTCCATGGTCTTGCGCTCCTGCTCACCCTCCATCACAAAACCTTCCAGCACTTTGGCCTTCGACGCATGCTTGACCAGCACACGGCGGCTGTTGCCCAGGCCATATCCACCATGGGTGTTGAAGGGGATGAGGGTCTTGCCGGTCAGATCGTGGGCGCTGAGGAATGCGCGCACGATCGGCGGGGCGGTTTCACCCCAGATCGGAAAGCCGAGATAGATCGTGTCGTAGTCGCTGAGGGCGTGAACCGTGTTTTGCAGCTCGGGTTCGAAGCCACTGTCACGTTCCTGGCGCGCCTGTTCCACGGTTTGCAGATAGTCCTCGGGGTAGGCGTGGGCGGGGCGAATCTCGAACAGATCGGCACCCAGTCCACGCTGGATCAGCCCGGCGACCACGCGGGTATTGCCCGAGCGCGAGAAATACGCGACCAGAATCCGCGAGCCCGAACGCGGTGTTTCACTGGCGCCTTGCGCGTCGGCGAGCGACAGCAGCGGGGCGCTGGCCAGTGCGGCGATGACCGTGCGCCGCAGCGGATCGTGATCGGTACTCATCGACCGACGCGCGCCTTGAGAGCCTCGGGATAGCGCTCGCCTTCGATGCGGATCTGCGCCAGCGCGGTATCAATGGCCTTGAGTTCGGCAGCGTCGAGGGTGATGTTCGCGCCGCCGAGGTTTTCTTCCAGGCGATGCAGTTTGGTCGTGCCCGGAATCGGCACAATCCACGGTGCCTGCGCGAGCAGCCAGGCCAGCGCGATCTGGGCCGGTGTCGCTTGTTTCTGCGCAGCAATCTGACGGATCAACACCACCAGACCCTGATTTGCCTGCAGCGCCGACTGGCTGAAACGCGGGACGATGCTGCGGAAGTCGTCACTGCCATAAGTGGAATCGGCCGACACCGTGCCGGTGAGAAAGCCTTTACCCAATGGACTGAACGGTACGAAGCCGATGCCCAGCTCCCAAAGGGTCGGCAGGATTTCCAGCTCAGGCTCGCGCCACCACAGCGAGTATTCGCTTTGCAGCGCCGTGACCGGCTGTACCGCATGGGCGCGACGAATGGTTTGCGCGCCTGCCTCCGACAGGCCGAAGTGCTTGACCTTTCCTTCGCTAATCAGGTCTTTCACCGCCCCGGCAACGTCCTCAATCGGCACGTCCGGATCGACGCGGTGTTGGTAGAGCAAATCGATGTAATCGGTCTTCAGTCGACGCAACGAACCCTCGACGGCTATTCGAATACGTTCGGGCCGGCTGTCCAGAGCCTGTTTTGTATTGTCGGTGCCGACGGCGAAGCCGAATTTTGTAGCGATCACAACCTGGTCGCGAACTGGCGCCAGCGCCTCGCCGACTACTTGCTCATTGATATAGGGGCCGTAGAATTCGGCGGTATCGAAGAACGTGACGCCTCGTTCAACGGCTGAGCGGATCAGTGCGATGGCTTGCTCGGTATCCGTGGCCGGGCCATAGCCATGGCTCAGACCCATGCAGCCGAGGCCGAGGGCGGATACTTCGAGTGAACTGTTGCCGAGTGTGCGTTTGTGCATGTTGATCTCCCGTTGGGCGTGGGGAGACAGTAAGCGCGCTAACGACTGAGGACTAGACGGGTAAATCGGCAAGGCTTCATGAGGTTTGCTCATCAGTCCCGGAAGAGGGGCGGTGGCGACTGTCGAATGAAGGCTTGCCTCACGGTAGGCCATCACCGCTCGTACACAAAAAATCTGACACTCTCTTGATCGTTCGCTTTTGGCTGTTCTCTGCCGATCAAGGTTACAGCCTGTGATGGTCAGCTGCGCCGGCGGTATACTGGAGGGATTCCAATATACCCCGCGCCTCGCGCCCAGGCAGACCAGGGACGGTTGAATGATCCGCATCAGAACCAATTTGGCTCCTCGATGGAATCGGCAGATCCGAGAAGCCACCACGCCTCTGACAGTGCTGTCCCCCTACATCACAGAAAACAGCACGCTTAAGCTCTTGGCCAACAAGCAAGCAACGTTTTACACACGGTTCGAGGTAAGGGACTTCGTCTGTATGGCGTCAACAATCGCTGCCTTCAAGCTGTTGCTCATCAACAAGTGCACGATTTACGAGGTGAAGGACCTTCATGCGAAAGTCATCATGGACGAGGCTGACTTCGTCACACTTGGCAGCCAGAACCTTACCTTCAGGGGGGCCTCGAAAAATAAGGAGTTGAGTGTTTGTTTCGATAACAGTAAAGCCAATTCTTGTGAGCGAGTTCGGAGCGTGGTCAATGATTGGATTGACGACCCGGATCTGGAATTGATCGACTGGGCCAGGGTGTTGCGGATGGAGAAGGATGTTCGCTTAGCCAAAAAGGCTTTCGAAGAATTCAACGAAGCGATGTCCAAGATTCAGGGTAAAGCCGATACCTACCAAGCCAAGCGAGTCCAGGTTGCTCGGGATCAGCAGGAACAAGAGAGAGCTGCACGAAAGGCTAAGAACCTAGCTGCAATTGGTGCTGCCGTTCGGTCTGGCGCACCTTCCGGCACGAAATACACCGGAACAGTAAAGCCATCTGAGGGCTCTGCACGACTGAAATTTGATGCGAAGGTTGACCTGCTCCAGTGGACCAGGAAGAACGGCATCGTGCTCCCCCGGATGATTAAGTCGAGCCGTTGCCTATGCGTGCTCAATCAACAGAAGGTCGGCTGGGCAAGGCTTGCGAGCCAACAAATCACGAAATTCGCTCAAAGCATGACCATTGGTGGGATTCTGCCTAAACCGTTCGATCGGGTGGATGTGACACTCTCCGTCACCCCAAAAGATCTTGCTCGGGCGCCTTCCGACACGACTCTTGTTGCCATCTTGAAGAACGAGAACGGGACCGAACTGTGCATGGTCCCGGTTCTCTACTCAATCGACGAGATCAGCGTTCTCGACACGCTAGGACCCAAGCGAAAGCCGTCGGGTAAAAAGCTCAAGCCAATCGAGCAGCTCAGAACCGATCTGAAGAGGTGGATTGATAGCAATAGGGCTGACTTTGAAAGCCTACTGAGCCGCCACATCACCAGTACTACCCCTCTGAAGAAACGGCTCGATGGGGTCAACGCGGATGTGTTTTTTGAGGGAATGGATACGGTGGTCGATGTGACAATGGTCTTTAAAGGGCGCAACGGTACAAAGCCCATTCTTGTCGCGACCACCAGAAGCTGAAATCCCACACCTGCCTGACATCAGTGGAGTGTCCGTTTGGAGTCGAAAACGGCGTTTCGTAATGGCGGCAAATGGCCTGAAACCGCTATTGAGCGCAGCATGAGCGGCGACTTACTCAACTAAAGCGGCATCGTCGTCGCTGAGCCGCCGTAGATGCCTACAGCGCCTCGGCGATCAGTCGATTGAGCTAGTTGAGTAGCCTGGACAGCGTCCGGTTTCAGCTAGACGGCACCTCCCGATCCATCAACTTACCCATCAACAGCACCCCCAACTCACTCAGCTGGTGAATCGCCAACGCCACATCACGGTCTTTCCCGCTCAAATCTTCCGACAGATCAAGCAGCAACGCGCTGACCGAGGCAAAGGTTTCATAGCTATTGGTAATCAGACTTTCACTGCTGGCATCAGCAGCCACACTGAACAGCGCACCCGACGGCGGGGTGGTTTTGGCGGAGGAGGGATTGAGATAGTGATCCAAGGCACGTTGCGCGGCTTGGTTGAGTTTCAAATCGGGAGTTCCCGGAGGATTCGGCGTTACCTTGAACATCGTTAAGTTCCTTGCTTGGGCTTCCACCCCGTTGCTACTAAACGAGGGGGTGGCAGCTGTACGCAGGTTAGTAGACCGGGGGAACCTAACAAAAACCGGCGCGCCCGAGGGCGCCCTACGCACAGCCACCATCAAGCACAGACAAGGACGTCCGACAGATGAAGCTCATGCACACGTTAGGTTGAACCTCGGGCTACTAAACCCGATCACTGAGGTTTCAGCGACCGAGCAACCTTAGAGACGCCAACCCAGGTGCACAAGCCGGCGGATTCTGACGCAACTGTAGGCAATGGAGCAAGGTGCGGCGCTCACTGCCTCCAGCCACGGGACTGAATTCAATCAGTCCCGTTTTCCTCGATTAAGCAGGCTGGGCCGCCAGGCTATTACTCACCTTGCGCCCCAACACCAGCACCGTCACAAACCCGGCGCCCACCAACGCGGTCGCCAAACTCAACAGCACCGACGTCCCCATCTTGTCGACGATCTGCCCGCCAAAGAACGAGCCCACGGCAATGATCACCTGGAACAACGCGACGAACAGTGGCATGCCACGCTCCACATCCTTGGGCGCAACCACAAACATCCAGATACTCGCGCACGCCGGGAAGGCACCGAAAGCAAAGCCCCACAGTGCGATCAGCATTACTGCGCCGCTCATGCCGGTGGCGAAGTAGGGGAACAGGGCGGTGCTGGTGCCGATCATCAGCGCGACCAGCAGCAAGGTGTGGCGCACGCTGCGGTTGGCGGCAAAGCCGGCGAAGACGTTGCCCATTACGCCGGCCACGCCGTAGAGCAGCAGCAGGGAGCCAATGGTCGGGCCGTCGAAGCCGGAGCTGTTTTTGAAGAACGGGGCGACGTAGGTGTAGGCGGCAAAGTGCGCGAGGCCGATCAGCAGCACGGCGATCAAGCCGACCCGGGCTTGTGGGTTGATGAACAGGGCCGGCAGGTCGGCGATGCGAATGGCTTTTTCCGGTTCGAGGCGGGGCAGCAGGAACATCTGTGCCAGCAGTACCGGGATGCCCACCAGTGCGGTGACGAGGAAGGTCATGCGCCAGCCCATCAGGCCGCTCAGCCAGGTGCCGACGGGTACGCCGAGCACGGTGGCCAGGGTCACGCCCATCATGATGATCGAGGTGGCCTTCGCTACGCCGACGCCCTTGGGCGCCAGGCGGCCGCTGAGGGCGATGGCGGTGGCCCAGAAGCCGCCGATGCTGATGCCCAGCAGGACGCGGCCGAACAGCAGCAGGCTGAAGTCGCTGGCGTAGGCCACCACCATGTTGGCGATGATCATGATCAGGGTCAGGCCGATCAGCAGGTAGCGACGGTCCATGGCGCCAATGCCCACCGACAGCAACGGGGCGGCGAGGGCGGCCATGATGCCGGGCAGGGTGACCATCAGGCCGGCATGGCCGGCGCTGATGCCGAGATCGGCGGCGACGTCGTTGAGTACGCCTACCGGCAGGAACTCGCTGGTGACCAGGGCGAAGGCGCCTACGGCCACCGAGAGAATCGCCAGCCACTGCTGCAGGACGGTTTGTTGGTTATGTTCGGGGAGGCCGCTAGGGGCCCGGCTTGCGCTTGGCATGGTGTCGGGTTCCGGGAGGAGATTTCGCCTGCGGGCAGACGGGAGGGAGAAAGTGGAGGCGATTATAGGAATGGGTTTTGGTAAGCCAATAGGCGACCGGTTCGATAGTAATCATCAACCTCATCGATTAGACGGCCTCCTAAGCAGAGCCTTCGCTCTGACCTATAGCAATCATCGAGTAATGCAGGGAAACCCCAGAGAGAGTTGTGAACTGCGTGGCTTTCTAGCTCAGATGCTCGGAATGCCAGATCGACCGGGCGATTTTGCGGTATGAGTGTTTTTGATTAAAGGTTTCAACGCATCTGTCGATATTGGCTTGTTGGTGCTGCGCAAAATTATGATAGGGAGAGCTTTTTGAAAGCTGGAGATGTTGTCGGGCTATCGTCCAATATTATTATTAAAGTGGCGACACTTGATAACTGTACTCATGTTGCTATTGCAATAAATGAGTCTGAAGTAGTTGAAATTTTAACGAGTGGCCTGCGAAGGGTTAGCCTGGAGAAATGTGTTGAGGGTTGTAGTGGCGCTTTTTTGTATGAGCGGCCTGATAATTTGCCAAAGCTGGAGGCTGAGGTCCTAGAGAGTGAGTATAAAAGGCTTAAAGCTGATGAGGTGAAGTATTCCTTTCCTAGAATGCTTTACTCCGGATATCTGCCTATTTCACGTAATTTTTTCTATGGTGCCGCACTGGTTTGGTTAGTGCTTATGTATTTTCTCGGGGCTATAAACTACATGCCTCTTGCTGCAATGTTTTTGCTGTACCCTCTGACACTTTATCTTCTGCCGCATCTTCGCCCTAAAATCAAAGCGCTTGAGCGTTTCAGGTGTCTTAAGTGGTTTGTTAAGGATTTTCCGGGCGAGTTTTGCTCCAGCTTAGTAGTCTATCTTGATTCAAAAGCTGGAGGTACTATCTCTACCCAGATAAAAAGAAGTCACGAGCCGCGTCCCAATGATGTTGTTCGTGCATGTAAAGCACTTGATTATAAGGTGGTGTCACTGAAATCCGCGCGGCTGGCGGGGTCGGTAACGCGTATAGAAGATTGCTCATAGGGCAAAATAAGGGGGCGGGTCTATTTGATTAAAAACGATCTGTCCCCCTTTTTTGTCAGCAAATCACACAGCCAGTCCTGGCCTGTTAAACCCTCCGAAGCCCCCATGGCCCGACTCCGCGCGTAATCCGGCCCGATCCCGCGCGCCAGAAAAAATCCCCCGCTGCATCCTGAGCCTCGGCATGTCGGTTTCTGCTGATGTGCCGAAGCGTTTCAAGGCCGATCAAACAATAATAAAGAGGTGTTTATGCCCGTGCTTCATCGCTCTTCATCCCCGGTTGAACGCAGTGCGCTTCATGTGTTGGTGTGTGCGTCGACACTTGCGCTGTCGTTAACCGCCTGCGCGGCCACCCCGGATCCCGCGAAGCCTTATCTCCATGCACAGGAACCGATCGGCGACGTGCAGGCCATCTATGACGGCAGGCTCAGCGAGGACTTGGCGGTCACTACCTTCCGTAATACCGACCGATTGTTCCCGACGCGCACGATCAAGGCCGGCGGCCATCCGTTCCCGTTACCCCGCAGCAGCCAGCCACTCGGGCCGGTTGCCTTTGACTACAAAGGCAAGCATTACAGCCTCGATGACTACGTGGCGATCAACCGGGTAACCGGGCTGTTGGTGCTCAAGGACGGCAAGATCGTTGATGAGCGTTATGAAAAAGGCAACACCGCCGACACCCGGTGGATGTCGATGTCGGTGGCCAAGTCCATCACCTCGACGCTGGTGGGCGCGGCGCTGCAGGACGGCGCCATCAAGAGCCTGGATGACAAGGTCACCCGTTATTTACCCGCGTTGGCCGGTAGCGGTTATGACCAGGTCACCGTGCGCCAGATCCTCTCCATGCGCTCCGGGATCAAGTGGAACGAGCAATACACGGACCCTACCTCGGACGAGCGCCACTTGATCAAACTGCGTAGTGAACAAGTGCCCGGGTCGCTCCTCAAGTTCATGGCCAGCCTGCCCACCGCTGCGCCGCCTGGCACTCGCACCAACTACAGCACCGGTGAAACTCAAGTGTTGGGGCAACTGGTGAGCGCTGCGGTGGGCAAGCCACTGACGCAATACCTGAGCGAGAAGATCTGGGCGCCTTACGGCATGCAAACCGATGCCAAGTGGTGGCTGGATGGTCTTAATGGCAATGAAGTGGGCGGCAGCGGTATCAGCGCGACGCTTGAGGATTACGGGCGTTTTGGGCAGTTCGTGCTTAGCGGTGGCAAGGCCGGTGGGCAGCCAGTGTTGCCTGAAGGCTGGTTGAGTTTTGCCAGCGCGACTACCGGTTCAGATGCGGCGTACGGTGACTTTGCGTCCATGTGGTGGCCAGGTTGGACCGACGCCTCCAAAGCGGATAAAGCCTTTACGGCGGCCGGTACGTTTGGTCAGTACCTCTACATCAATCCGACCAGGAATGTGGTGATTGTGGTGTGGCAGGCGCAGACCAAACCCACGGGTGGCAAGGTGATCGACGATATGTTTGCCTTTGATGCGGTTGCCAAAGCGCTTCAATAACCGCGAAGTACCTGTGGCGAGGGAGCTTGCTCCCGCTGGACTGCGCAGCAGGCCCATTTTTTGGGGCCGCTGCGCGGCCCAGCGTGAGCAAGCTCCCTCGCCACAGGCTACGGGCTACTCAGGTAGTGTGTACCTCACATAGCCGCCCGCAACGACCGCGGTGAAAGCCCATAATGTGACTTGAACCTCACCGCAAACCGCGACGCCGACGCATACCCGCACGCACTGGAAATCTCCCCGATGGAATCCCTGGAGGTTTGCAGCTGTTGCAACGCCGCCCCCAGCCGAACATTTTCCAGGATGGCCCTGAAGCTCGCATCCTCATTGGCCAGCTGCCGACGCAACGTCGATTCCCCCAGATTCAACTGCTGCGCGACCGTGGCAACGGTCCAGTCCCTGGACAGGTTGCTGCCGATCAACCGCTGCACGCGTTCACTCAAGGGGTCGTTGCGATCCATCAGCAACGGTCCCGCCTGGCCGGCCAGGCACAGGCAGAGCAACACGGCCTCGCCATAGTGGGTGCACAGGGCCGACGGGGCGCCGGTGCTCAGTGCGGTCAGCAGTTGGTCCCAGGCTTGTCGGGTCTGTTTGTCCAGGCGTACGCACAGGTCGGCATGCATGCTGCCCTTGAACTGCGCGCCATACCGGGCAACGAAGTTACGCAACACCGGCACCGGAAACGACACCACGTCGGCGATGTAGTCACCCTGGGCACCGGGAAAGTTGGTCACCCCAAGCTCGCGGCCCGCCGGCAGTAGAATCAGGTGCTGTGGGCCGGCACGCATTTCGCGCTCATCCCACTGCATCAGTTTTTGCCCCTGGCGCACGCGGCACAGGGCGGTCATGAAGACCGGCACGCGTTGCAGGGTATGGTGTTGCCGGGCCCTGATCACGCAGCTTTCGATGATGCTTTCCCTGTGCCGCAGACCTTCGTGAACATCCATCGTGACTAGCGTCCGTAAGGGGCCGTGATTGTGGCCTTGGCCAAGCTGTTGGCATTGAGCATGTAGCCGACCAGGGCGCCGCTGGATTGATTGTCGATCGGCAGGGTGTCGACTTTCAACGCCCACACGGTGAATTGATAGCGATGCGGTTTATCACCCACGGGCGGGCAGGCGCCGCCGAAGCCGGGTTGGCCGTAGTCCGTGCGGCCTTGCACCGCCCCGGCCGGCAGGTGGGTGCCCACATTGCTCGGCAGGCTGGAGACGGTGACAGGCAGGTTCACCACCGTCCAGTGCCACCAGCCGCTGCCGGTCGGGGCGTCGGGATCGTAGACGGTGATGGCGAAGCTTTTGGTGCCCGCCGGGGCGTTGGCCCAGGACAGGGCAGGGGAGGTGTTGCCGCCGCTGCAGCCGAAGCCGTTGAATTCCTGCTGGTGCGTCAGCGGGCGTTGGTCGGCAATGTCCGGGCTGCTGAGTGAGAAGCTGGCGGCGTGTCCGCTGGCGGCCATGATCAGGGTGATCGCGGGGGCAAGTGCTTTGAGTTTCATTGCGGTGATGTCCAGGCGTGGTTTGAGCCTTGATCCTAAACAGCGCAGGGGCACTGCACTGCGCCGAAGCGCTCGATGATTGTGCCGAAACGCTCTGCCCACTAAGGCTGAGCCCTCAGCGTTCGGATGATGAACGCATGCAGGCTATTGACCGCCTTGGACCCGCGGGACGCCCGGCTACGCAGAATCGAAACCTCCATGGGCTCAATACTGCCCAAACCGTGCTCGTCACCGAGTACCTGAAGCGAATCCTGCACGGTGCATTGGGTAATCGCGGCAATCGCGAGCCCGCCCTCGACGGCGGCCACCTGGCCGGCAAGGCTGGAGCTGTTGTACACCACCTTGAATTCGCGGCCTTGCTGGGTGAGTGCGTTCACCGCATACCGCCGGGCGAGGCTTGCGCTTTCGTAGACGGCGATGGGGATCGGGTCGCGCCGCCACAGTTCGAACTGCGGTGAACCTACCCACACCATGGGCTCCTTGAACAGGAAGGTGCCGCTTTGGGGCGAGTCCCGAGACACCAGCGCCAGGTCAAGATCGCCGCTGCGCAACTGTGGGATCAGCGTGGTCGACTGTTCACAGGTCAGTTCGATTTCCACCCCGGCGTAGCGCGGCGAATAGCGCTTGAGCAGCGGCGTGAGGTACCGGGCCGCGTAGTCTTCGGCAACGCCAAGGCGGATGCGCCCGGTCAGCTCTTCACCGTGAAACGCCGCCTGGGTTTCAGCGTGCAGGGCGAGCATGCGCCGGGCGTAGCTCAGCAGCGTCTGGCCATCGGCAGTCAGTTGCAGGTGCCTCGGGCCGCGACTCAAGAGCTGTCGTCCAAGGGCGGCTTCGAGTTTCTTCATCTGCATGCTGACGGCGGACTGCGAGCGGTTGACCTCGTGGGCGGCGCCAGACAACGAGCCGGCATCCACCACGGCCACAAAGCATTTGAGCCAATCGAGTTGCAAATCGCTGGCGGGCATCGCGCTGACCTCTATTCGTTAATCGAATGGCTAAGGCCTGAATTATGCGCTTTTCATGGACGCTTGTTCACCCGCAACATTCTGCCTTGAACCAACACCTTCTGGATCGGATCCATGCCCTTTGATACCTGGTTGCTTTACCTGGTTACCTGCTTCGGCATCTCGGTGGTGCCAGGGCCCAATGCGTTATTGGCGCTGACCCACGGTGCCCTTCACGGCAGCCGCAAAACGCTGTTCACCATCAGCGGCGGCGTGCTCGGTTTTGCGATTGTGCTGGCGCTGTGTGCGTTGGGGTTGGGTGCGCTGATCCAGGCATCGGCCAGTTTGTTCACGGCCTTGAAGGTGGCGGGTGGGCTGTACCTGATCTGGCTGGGCTTCGGGCTGTGGCGGGCGGCACCGGTCAGCCTTGAGGCGACCGGCACTACCAGCTCGCGGAGCTGGCCGCTGTTCCGCCAGGGGCTGGTATCGGCGATCTCAAACCCCAAGGCCTTGCTGCTGTTCACCGCGTTTATTCCACCGTTCCTGGACCCGCACCGGAGCATCATCGCGCAGACGCTCACCATCGCCCTGACCTACGCCGTGGTGGAGTTCATCGTCGAGTACCTGGTGGCCAGCGCCGCGCACCGGGTACGGCCCTGGCTGGCGCGAACCGGGCGCCGATTCAATAAAGTCTGCGGCGGTTTTTTTGTGCTGTTCGGGTTGGCCCTGCCTATCCATGCCTGAGGGCACATCCCCGCGGCTTAGGGATGTTCGATCACCATCACCGCCGTGGTATCCGCCTCAAGTGCTTCGAACACATGGGGCGCATTCGCCAGGTAGCTGATGTAGTCGCCGGCGTGCAGCAGCACAGGCGCACCGGCCGGGCCGATATTCGCGCTGCCGCTGCACAGCAGCACGTGCTCGACGGTGCCGGCAGGGTGGGGCTGAGACAGGCGCGCTTCGCCCGGCTGTACCTTTAGCCGGTAGATATCGCGACGCACGCCCGCCGGGCAATCCGCAAGCAGTGTGGCCGCGTAGTGGCCGGTTTCGGTGTAGGTGGTCAGGCCCTCGTTGGCGCGAATTACCCGCAGGTGTTGCTGGGGTTGTTCGAAGAACCGGGTCACCTGCAAGCCCATCGCCGTGGCCAACGACCACAGGGTCTCGATGCTGGGGTTGCCGATGCCGGACTCCAGCTGGGACAAGGTCGACTTCGCCACGCCTGCGCGTTTTGCCAGTTCAGTCAATGAAAGCCCCGCAGCCTGGCGTTCGCGCTTGATCGACAGGGCCAGCAGGTCGATTCGGCTTGGATTGAGATTGTTCGTTATGTCGGTCATTTGTTCTTCAAATCATCCATAAATGGGTTGACGCTTTGTCGCCGGGTGTTCAGCATAGCAATCATTCGTTCATTATAAAAACCGAGTGTCGAATGATCTGGTGCGTGTTCCACCTCTGCGACTATTGGCCGTTGCTGCTCTGGCGGGCGCTCTCCTACGACCTTGAAGGGTGGCGCAGCCTGCTGGTGGCGACGCAGTTGGCGCAGCAACATTGCCGGGGGCTATTCTGCGGGCCGCTATGATTCCTTTTCGCCATCCTTCGGGATCGGGCTATGATCGCCCAATCCGAACCAGACGCTCCCCAGACCTATGCCCGTTGACCTGCAAGCCCTCTATCCCAAACTGATCCACTTGATGCTGGATACGGTGTTCGTGGTCGACAGTGAAAATCAGATCGTGTTTGTGAGTGATGCCTGCGAAGCGCTGCTGGGGTACCGCGCCGAGGAACTGACCGGCACCCTGATCACCCACTACATGCACCCTGAAGACCTGGCCCGCACCCGGGCGTCGATTGTGCGGGTCATGAATGGCAAGCCCCACGTCGACTTCCGCAACCGCTACATCCGCAAGGATGGCAGCGTGGTGCACATTCTGTGGGCGGCCTTCTGGTCCGAGGAAGTGGGGGCGCGGATCGGTGTTGCGCGGGACGTAACCGCCCTGACGCAGGCGGAGGAAGAGCTGCGTTTCCTCGCCCATCACGACCCGTTGACGGCCCTCACCAATCGCTCGCTGTTCAATGACCGGTTGGACGAGGCCCTGCAAGCCGCTCACCACCACAAAAGTCCTCTGGCCTTGCTGTTTCTGGACGTGAATGACTTCAAGGCCATCAATGATGTGCACGGGCATGCCGTGGGCGACCGCGTGCTTTGTGTGATTGCACGACGGTTGGAAGGGTGTGTGCGTGAGAGCGACCTGGTGGCCCGGATGGGCGGGGATGAATTCACCGTGCTGCTGACGGATATTCAATCACCGGAAGCCGTGTCGGCCAAAGTGCAGCAGATAGTTGCGGTGATGACCCAGCCCCTGAGCGCTGAGTTTGGCGCGGTCAAGATGCCGTCCTGCAGTATCGGCGTAGCGTTTTACCCGGCGGATGGAGCAGATGCCGACAGCCTGCTCAGCCACGCGGACGGTGAGATGTACCGGGTTAAAAGGCAGCGGTTTGCAACCGATTAACGCTGCTGGAAAGCAATCTTCAGCCCCAACCCCATGAACAGCGTCCCAATGATCTTCCCCTCCCAACGGCGCAGCCTTGCAAGCCCCGTCATCCATTGGCTCAACGGACCAATCGCCAGCGAAATCAGTGTGGTGTACACCGCACTGAGCCCCGAGAAGATCAACCCCAGCACCGCGAACTGCGCCAGGGAAGAACCCGATTCCGGGTGAATGAATTGCGGCAGGAAGGCCAGGAAGAAAATCGCGGTTTTCGGGTTCAGCACTTCGGCAACCACCGCCTGGAAATACGCCTGGGTCGAGGTCACGGTGGGCAGGTCTTTGCGCGTGGTGGCGCCAGGCTTGGCCATGAAGGCGCGTACGCCCAGGTAGATCAGGTAACAGGCGCCGACGATTTTGACCACGTTAAACGCCACGGCCGAGGTCATCAGGATGGCCGACAGGCCGAGCGCCGCGCACAGCGTATGGATCAGGTCGCCCGAGGCCACCCCCAGCCCGGTGGCAATCCCGACCTTGCGCCCACCCTGGAGGGTGCGGGTGATCACCAGCAGCACGGCTGGGCCGGGAATCAGGAAAAGGCCGATGACCACGGCGACATACGTCAGGATGGGGGCGAGTTCGAACATGCTGTGTTATCTCAATGCCGGATGCGTCCTACAGTAATCCTCATCCCGGGGATTAACGCAATACAGATGAACACCCGCCGGAACCGCCTGGCCTTTTACTTCGCGAACGCGTATGCGCCACCCTGTTCCAGCGCCTTGCGA
Source organism: Pseudomonas sp. C6002 (assembly GCF_013385805.1). Lineage (NCBI taxonomy): Bacteria > Pseudomonadati > Pseudomonadota > Gammaproteobacteria > Pseudomonadales > Pseudomonadaceae > Pseudomonas > Pseudomonas sp. C6002. The sequence goes on from NZ_JACAPH010000009.1 coordinate 76,143, forward strand.
TACGCCGGCCGTTCCTGAAAGCGTTGCACCCACGCCGCCACATTCGGGTAGGCCTGCAGCTTGCCCTGAGCCCGGGCGATTTCGCCGATGAAGCTCATCTGGATATCCGCGCCGGTCAATTCGTCACCCACCAGGTACGGCGTGAGCCCCAGTGCGTTGTCCAGATAACCCAGGTAGTTCGCCACCTCGGATTCGATACGCGGATGCAACGGCGCACCCGCGTCACCCAGGCGCCCGACGTACAGGTTGAGCATCAGTGGCAGCATGGCCGACCCTTCGGCGAAGTGCAGCCATTGCACGTATTCGTCATAGGTTGCAGTGGCCGGATCCGGTTGCAGGCGGCCGTTGCCATGGCGGCGAATCAGGTAGTCGATGATGGCGCCGGACTCGATCACCACGTGGGGACCGTCTTGAATCACCGGTGATTTGCCCAGGGCATTGATCGCCTTGAGTTCAGGGGGCGCGAGGTTGGTTTTCGGGTCGCGCTGGTAGCGCTTGAGCTCGTAGGGCAGGCCGAGTTCTTCGAGCAGCCACAGGATGCGTTGCGAACGGGAGTTGTTGAGGTGGTGGACGATGATCATGGTGGCTCCGCTGGGCGAGAATAGAGGCGTATAGGGACAGACCGTGGTGGCGCTGTGGAGTGCCGTGAATTAAATCTGCTTCGATAAAGGCATGAAAGATGGATAATCACGCCGGCAAGCACTGATTACACACCGGATAGAAAACATGAATCGTCAAAAAAAACTACAGCAGCTGTTCAAGGCCAAGGCCAAAAAGGCCAGCGCCAAATTGGCACCGGCCAAAAAGGATAAATACATCAGCAAAGCAGACCGATTGAAGCTGGCTGCCGAGTCCGGTGATGAGCCTGTTGTTACCTCTGAGAGCTGATCCAGAAGGCCTAAGCATTACCTGATAGGGAATCGACGGAAAAACCATGAACACTGCTCAACTCGCGATTCAGCACTACATACTCGCCAAGGACGGCAACCGCCCGCATTTGCTCAGCCGGGCGTTTGTTCCCGAGGCAATCCTGGACATGGTGGTACGCACCGGGTCCATCTCGTTTCCGCCCCACGTCGAAGGGGTGGGCGGCATCGGCGATGTGCTGGTGAGGCGGTTCGGGCAGACCTTTGAAAACGTCTATACGTTTTGCCTGGGGCAGCCACCGCAGGCGGGGGCCAAAACCTATCAGTGCAAATGGCTGGTGGGCATGTCCGACAAGAACTCCGGCGAAGCCCGGGTTGGGTGCGGGGTGTATGAATGGCAGTTCAATGCCGAAGCGGGGCTGGTCGAAAGGCTGACGATTACCATCGAGCATATGAAGACGCTGCCGGCGTCAGACCTGGGGAACGTGATGAGCTGGGTGTCCGGCCTGAGTTACCCATGGTGCAGCCCGCAAGCCGCCGTGAGCGAGGCTCCTGATATTCACGGGATTGGAGAGGTGCTCCAGTACCTTGCGGCCTTATGACTCGGTGTTGCACCGTAGATCGAAATCCGCCCGTGCCTGTTCAATCTCCTCCAGGTTGTTTGCCGCCCAGACCCACACGCCACAAAAGGCGGCACCCAGCGTAAAGCCGAGGGTTGTCAGGCTGTATTCGACCTTCGGCGGTACGACGGGGTAGACCTTGCGCACCACCAAGCCGTCCCTCTCCATCCCCCGCAAAGTCTGCGTCAGCATCTTCTGGCTGATGCCGCCGACTCGCTCACTCAGGCGCGTGAAGCGCAGCGGCGTCGTCTCGATCAAGGCTTCAAGAATCAGCATGGTCCATTTGTCTGCAACGCGACCTATCAGGTCGGTCACCAGAGGCGCGATCCGTGGGTCCAGATCCTTCGGGGGTGTTTGCCGGGCATAAAACTGGGCGGCGGCAATCTGCTCGTCGGTAAAGCCAGGGTGTTTGTTCATTCGTTGGACGCTCTCTTTCAGGTGCGTATAGATCTTTTGGGTGCCTACTTACTTAAGGCCAGTGTATCCCTCAAGCTCCTTGCGTGTGACCCACCATTGGAGAGTTTCGATGAAGATGACCGGACGAACAGTGCTAGTGACGGGAGGTTCGAGTGGTATCGGGCTTGAGCTTGCCCGCCAGCTTGTGGCACGAGGCAATACCGTGATCGTGACGGGCCGCGATCAGCACAGGCTGGACGAGGCGCGGCAACTGCTGCCGAGCCTGCACACGTTTCAAAGCGACGTGCGTGACCCCGCCAGCATCCAAACGCTGTTTGCGGCAGTCACCGGTCAGTTCCCTGGGCTCGATACGCTGGTGAATAACGCGGGCGTGATGCGCAATATCAAGCTGGCCGGGGAGCGGGCGCTGGAGGACGTGACTGAAGAGATCGAGATCAACCTGAACGGCCCGATCCGGATGATCCAGCAATTTCTTCCCTGGCTGCTCAAGCACCCGCGCGGCCTGATTGTTAACGTCTCGTCCGGGCTGGCGTTTGTGCCGTTTCCGGCGGCGCCCGTCTACAGTGCGTCCAAGTCCGCATTGCACGCTTACACCCAGTGCCTGCGGGCACAGCTTCAGCACAGCGCCGTCACGGTGGTGGAGCTTGCCCCACCCGGCACCGAAACACCGCTGCTCAGGGCCGAGTTCGCGGAAGAAATGAAGAACGAAAAAGGCATGGACCCGGTGCTGATGGTGCAGCACTGCATCCGGCAAATCGAAGCCGGCCAACTGGAAATATGCCCGGGGTTGAGCAAGGTGCTGAAGGTGGCCAGCCGGGTTGCGCCTGGCCTGATATTCAAACAGATGACCAAGCTCAGCCGGCTGGCGCCGTTGCGGCCTTCAACATGATCGGACGATTCAATGCGCATCCGCAGTCGGCTGCTTCGGCGGCTGCACCTTGCGCATCAACGGCACCAGCAGCACCGCGATGACAAAGCACACCATGATCATCAGGAAGGCATCCGCATAGGTCAGCGTTTGCGCCTCGCGCCAGGTCAGCGCCCACAGCTGACTCAGCGCGAACTGGCTCGAATCCAGGCTGTTTTGCCCCAGCAACTGGGCATTCCCCGAAAGCTGGTCAAGCCACACGTTCATCGATTCGTTTCGGATGTTCAGGTGTTCCGCCAGGCGCAGGAAGTGCAGGTTGGTGCGGTCATTGAGCACCGTGGCGCAGGCGGCGATGCCGATGGCGCCGCCGAGGTTGCGCATCAGGTTGAACAGGCCCGAGGCGAGCTTCAGGCGGTCGGGGGCCAGTGCGCCGAGGGTCAGGGTGACCACCGGCGGCACTGCCATTTGTTGAGCAAACCCGCGTATGGCCTGGGGCAGCAGCAGCTCCTTGGCGCCCCAGTCATGGGTGATGGGGGAGAAGTCCCACATCGACAGGGCGAACAGCGATAACCCGAACATCAGGATCCAGCGCAGGTCGAAACGATTGGCCAGCAAGGCGTACACCGGGATCGCCAGCAACTGGAACACCCCCGTGGAAAACACGGCCAGGCCGATATCCAGCGAGCCGTACCCGCGCACCCGCCCGAGAAACAGCGGTGTGAGGTAGATGGTGGCGAAAATGCCGATGCCGGTGATAAATGAAAACAGGCAGCCCAGGGCGAAGTTCCTGTCCCGAAGCGCGCGCAGGTCGACGATCGGCTCCTTGATCTCCAGGCAACGCCAGATAAACAGCCCGCCGCTGATGGCGGCTATCCAGGCAGTGGTCGAGATGGTGCTGTCGCTGAACCAGTTCCAGCGCGGGCCTTCTTCGAGGGTGTATTCCAGGCAGCCGAGAAACACCGCCATCAACGCCATGCCGATATAGTCGGCGCCCTTGAGCAATGACGGGTTGGGGCGGTCGACCTTGACCAGCATCGGCACCGCAAAGGTCACGAAGAGGCCGGGCAGCAGGTTGATGTAGAACAGCCAGTGCCAGGAGGAGATGTCGGTGATCCAACCGCCCACGGCCGGGCCCAATGTGGGCGCCAGGGACGCGATGGCGCCGATGGTGGAGGCGGCGATCACCCGCTGCTTGCCGTTGAAGTACATGAACGCGGTGGTGAACACCAACGGAATCATCGAGCCCCCCAGGAACCCCTGCAAGGCGCGAAACGCGATCATGCTCTGGATGTTCCAGGCCATCGCGCACAGCAGGCTGGTCAAGGTGAACCCGGCCGCCGACGCCGCGAACAGCCAGCGCGTGCTCATCACCCGGGAGAGCCAGCCTGACATGGGGATCACGATGATTTCCGCGATCAGGTAGGCGGTCTGCACCCACGCCGTATCGTCCGCGCCGGCAGACAACCCGCCGCCGATGTCCTTGAGGGAGGCGGAGACGATCTGGATGTCGATCAAGGCGATGAACATGCCCACGCACATGGTGGCGAAGGCCGCGACTTTTTGTGCGGTGCTGAGGGCGGGCAACGGGCTGTTCATAGCTGGGCCTTGAGGGCGCTGGCCTGGTCCTCGAACGCCTCATCGGTGTTGACCTTCGCCATCACCGACAGGCCCGGACGCAGGGCGCCGAAGTCGGCATCGTTGCTATCGAGGCGCACGCGCACCGGCACTCGCTGCACGATCTTGGTGAAGTTGCCGGTGGCGTTTTCCGGCGGCAGCACACTGAATTGCGCCCCGGTGGCGGGGGCCAGGCTCTCGATGTGCCCGTGGAATTCACGGCCGGGGAGGATGTCGGCGCGGATGCTCACGCTTTGCCCGACCTGCAGGCGCCCCAATTGGTCTTCCTTGAAGTTGGCATCCACCCACAATCCTTTCGCGGGCACCACCGAGATCAGTTGGCTGCCGGCCGCGGCGTAGGCACCGACCCGGGCGCGGCGGTTGCCCACGTAACCATCCACCGGCGCCCGCAGTTCGGTATAGCTGATGTTCAATTGCGCCTGGTCGCGTTCGGCCTGTGCCTGTTGCAACGCGGCACGCGCCTGGCCGCGCTGGGTTTCAATCACGTCGATTTGCCGGCGCGCCGCCATCAACCCGGCCTGTGCCCGGGAGTGGTCGGCGCGGGCGGTCTTCCATACGGCGCTGACCCGTTGTGCGCTTTCGACCGATACGGCCTGGCTGCGTACCAGGTTCTGGTAACGTGTTTGATCGTCGCCGGCCCGTTGGGCTTCGGCATCGGTGGCGTCGATCTGTGCCTTGGCCTGGTTGATCACCGCCAGTTGCAGTTGTTCGGTGGCGTCGAGGTTGGCGAGCGAGGCCTGTTGCGCGGCCACGGCGCCGTCGGCCTTGGCCAGGGCCGTGCGGTAGTCGCGCACATCGATGCGCGCCAGCACGTCGCCGGCCCGTACGAACTGGTTGTCCTGCACCGTCACTTCGCTGATATAGCCCGGCACTTTGGCGCTGATCACCGTCACATCCGCCCCGACATAGGCGTCGTCGGTGTCTTCGATAAACCGGCTGACCAGCCACCAGTGACTGGCGTACCACACGCCGCCCGCCACGGCCAGGGTCAGCAGCCCCAGGCGCAAAACCTGTTTGCGCCGGGATGGTTGGGTGGGTTCGGGCACAGCGCTGACTGGAGCGTCCATGACGAAATGACCTCGTTGAGTATTAGTGGGGGAAGGGGCTGACCAACTGGTCTTTTTCGGCGTAGGCCCGGCCGGTTCGTGCGCGCCACAGGGTCAGCGGTTCGGCATCGGCGCTGACATGTACGCGGTGGCCCGCACGGGTGATGGGTTTGCCGGTGTTGGCATCCATCAACGCCAGCGCCACCGGGCGCCCGGTGGCCTCATCGGCGAGAAACACCTTGGTCGAGCCCTCGGCATGCCGCGCGCCCCAGGCCATCAGCGTGAGAATGACCTGGCGCAAGTCCCGGCCCGCTTCGGTGAGGTGGTACTCATGGCGCGGCGGGTTGTCCTGGTACGGGCGCCGTTCCAGCAAGCCGCCGGCCACCAACGCATTCAGGCGGCGGGTCAGGGTGTTCGAGGCGATCCCGAGGCTCTGCAGGAACTCGTCGAAACGGCGCAGCCCGTAGAACGCATCACGCAGGATCAACAGGCTCCAACCATCACCGATGTGCTCCAGGGCACGGGCGACCGGGCAGGACATGGGTTGGAAGCTGGCTTTCTTCATGAGGGGCTCCGGGATCTGTTGCTAAATATTACGCAAGTAATATTGCACAGTGGATTTCATAATGAAAGTCACTAGTTGAAATTTTTTGCAGCGATGGATGGCGGCCAGGCAGACGCAAAAAAGCCCCGGGATTCGGGGCTTTTCAGAGGGTAGGGTGTAGAGGGCCGTGTGAGCGCGGCTGTCCTTATGCCTGCGCCGGTTCCTGGCAGATACGTGAACCTGTGCGCCGCGAGCGCCAGCCAAGGCCCAGCACCATCAGCAAACCCAGGGCCGCCATGATCGCGCCAGCCAGTGAAATGGCCGGGTAGCCCAGCCCTGCGTTGATCACTGCTCCCCCCAGCGCCGCGCCGATGGCGTTACCGAAGTTGAACGCACCGATGTTCATCGCCGAGGCCAGGTTGGGTGCATCCTTGGCGGCTTCCATCACGCGCATTTGCAGGGGAGGTACCAGCGCAAAGCTGGCGGCGCCCCACAGCAGGATCGACAAGGCGGCGGGCAGCGGCCATTGCATGAGCACAGAGAAGGCCAGCAGCACGGCAATCAGGACCACGAGCGACGTTATCAGGGTGCGGTCCACCGAACGGTCCGCAGACTTGCCGCCCCAGACGTTGCCGAGGGTCAGGCCGATCCCGAACAGCACGAGCATTGCGGTGACGAAGTTGGTCGAGGCGTGGGTGACATCCCGCAGAATCGGCGCGATATAGGTAAACACCGTGAACATGGCGCTGGACCCCACCACGGTCAACGCCAGCGCTGCCAGTACCGGCCCGCGGCCCAGTACGCGGATTTCGGCCATCAGGCTTCCCCCTTTTGGAGCGGGCGTATTCGGTAGCGCCCACCACAGGGCCACCATCACGAACGCCCCGAGCCCGCTGATGCCCCAGAACGCCGTACGCCAGCCGAAGTTCTCGCCGAACCAGGTTGCCAGGGGCACGCCACCGATGGTCGCCAGGGTCAGCCCGAGGAACATCGCGGCGACGGCCCCCGCGCGTTTGTCGGGCGCCACCACACTCGCTGCCACGATGGAGCCGATGCCGAAGAATGCCCCGTGATTCAGCGATGTCACCAACCGGGCGACCATCAGGGTCTGGTAGTCGGTGGCCAGGGCTGACAGCAGATTACCCAGGGTGAAAATGGCCATCAGGCCCACCAGCAGATAACGGCGCGCCACCCTGGCTGTCGCGAGGGTCATGATCGGGGCGCCGATCAGCACGCCCATGGCATAGGCGCTGACCAGCAGCCCGGCGGCGGGAATGGAAACACCGAGGTCGGCGGCGATCCCGGGCAACATGCCCATGGGGGCAAACTCGGTGACCCCGATGCCGAAGGCGCCGATGGACAGTGCTACAAGGGGTGGGTTGATACGCATGGGTGACTCCTCATCTTTGTATCAAATGCTACAATCACGACTTTTCAGGCGGTAGCCCTCGGCAGGGCACTACAGCTTTGCGTGGAGATCACAAGTGGACATAGGCGGTCGGTCGGGGGAGATGGCGGTGTTCGCCAGGGTCGCGGAGCAGGGTAGCCTCTCGGGGGCGGCTTGGGTGCTGGGCCTCACGCCGTCATCCATCAGCCGCATCATCACCCGCATCGAGGGGCGCATAGGCACCCGCCTGCTGCTGCGCACCACCCGGGCGATCACGCTCACCGCCGAAGGCGAAGCGTATTTGCGCGGCGCCCGGCGGATCCTGGCGGACATGGCCGAAGTCGAGGATGCGATCACCGACCAGGGCGCGCCACGGGGGCGGCTGAGGGTCAGCGCGGCGCTCGCACACGGGCGGCTGTCGATCGTGCCGCTGGTTGCCGCGTTCAGCGCGCGCTACCCGGCCATCGTGGTTGAGTTGCGGCTGGAGGATGAGGTGGTGGATATCCTGGGCGGGCAAGCGGACGTTGCAATCCGCTTCGGTCAATTGGCCGACAGCCCCTTGACCGCTCGCCTTATCGGCTCCATCGGCGAGGTGATCGTGGCTTCCCCGGACTACCTGGCGCGTCATGGCACGCCGCAGGTGCCGCAGGATTTGCTCAACCACAACTGCCTGCGTTTCAACTTCCGCCGGGCAGCGCCCGACTGGCCGTTTCGCGTGGACGGGCGCGATTTTTCGCTGCAGGTGTCGGGTACGATCGAGGGTAACAGCGGGGAGGTATTGTCCCAGCTGGCCAAGCTGGGTGCCGGCATCGCGCGCATTGGCGCATTCAGCGTGGCAGATGACCTGGCCAGCGGTGATCTGGTGCCGTTGCTTGAAGCGTACAACCCCGGAGACCAGGAGCCGATTCACGCGGTGTTCGTCGGCGGCGCGGCGATGCCTGCGCGGGTCAGGGCATTTGTCGACTTTCTGGTGGAACACCACCCGGCGTGACCGCCACTGACACCACAGGCCGCTCCTCCCCTGACGCAATCCTCTTGAATACTTGCCTAATCCTGCGATCTTGCCCACCCCTGCATAGCGCCTTGATGAACCAGGGTCTAAAGTCATTCCCATCGCCCGCTAGACTAGTCAAACCACGCGCGCGCGAACCAGACGGGCCATCGATGCCCAGCGGCGAGGCCCCGTCTTGCCGTCTAAAAATACTAAAAAATGCAACACCAACCGATGATCAGCGGGTGAGCCATGGAATTACGAATTAACCAGCAGACCCACCAAGTCGACGCCGAACCCGACACGCCCCTGCTCTGGGTCATCCGCGACAACCTGGGCATGACCGGCACCAAATACGGCTGCGGCCTGGCGCAATGCGGTGCGTGTTCGGTGCTTGTGGACGGCAATGTCGTGCGTTCCTGCGTCACGCCCGTTTCCGGCGTGGTCGGCCGCGAAATCACCACCATCGAAGCCATCGAGTCCGATGACGTCGGCAAGCGGGTCGTCGCCACCTGGGTCGAATACCAGGTCGCCCAATGCGGCTACTGCCAATCCGGCCAGGTAATGGCGGCCACCGCGCTGCTCAAGCACACGCCCAAGCCCAGTGATGCGCAGATCGAGGCCGCGATGGTCAACCTCTGTCGCTGTGGCACCTATAACGCCATTCATGCCGCCGTGCATGACCTTGCGCAGAAGGGAGAGGCCTGATGAACATTCGCATTGATCCCACTGCGCTGCCCTTGGTCGCGGCGCTGACTGACCCGGTGAACCTGTCCCGCCGTCGCTTCCTGGCCAGTACGGCCGTGGGCGCGCTGGTGATCGGTTTTGGCCTGCCGCTGGGGTCTGGCCGAGTGCAGGCGGCCACCGCCGCGGCCACGGCCGAACGCGGTACGCAGGTGCCGGCCTTTCTGGAGATTCGCCCGGACAACACGATTCGTTTGCTCAGCCCGTTTATCGAAGGCGGCCAGGGCACGTTCACCGCGATGGCGCAGATTGTCGGCGAGGAGTTGGACGCCGACCCGGCCACGTTCCTGGTTGAGTGTGCCCCGCCCGGTGAAGCCTTTGTGGTGATGGAGAACGGCATGCGCATCACCGGCGGCAGTATGTCGGTGCGGATGAGTTACCCCACGATGCGCCGGCTGGGTGCGCTGGCCCGGGCCATGTTGCTGGAGGCCGGGGCGCAGGCGCTGAAGGTGCCGGTGAGCGAGCTGTCGACCGAGCCGGGCAAGGTGGTACACGCGGCGTCCGGGCGTTCCCTTGCGTATGGCGAGTTGGCCGGGCGGGCGATGGACCTGCCGGTACCGGATGTGTCCAGTGTGAAGCTGCGCGACCCAAGCCAGTTCCGTTGGATCGGCAAGCCGGTGAAGCGTCTCGATGCGTATGACAAGTCCACCGGCAAGGCGCTGTACAGCATTGATATGAAGGTCGACGGCATGCTCCATGCCGCCGTGCAGCATGCGCCCCGACTCGGCATGACCGTGGGCAGCCTGCGCAACGAAGACCAGGTCAAGGCCATGCCGGGCGTGCACTCGGTGCATCGCCTGCCCGGTGCGGTGGCGGTGGTGGCCGAGCGTTGGTGGCATGCCAAGCGTGCGGTGGAGTCGATTCAGGTCGACTGGCTGGAGCCGACGGCTGATTCCAAGGTGCGCGGGATGCCGAAGGACTTTTCCAGCGACGAGCATTTCAAGCGCCTGGCCGCAGAAACCGGCCCGGCCCGTGATGATGAGAACGAGGGCGACGTGGCCGGCACGCTGGCCAATGCCAAGACCAGGGTCGAGGCCACTTACCACAACCAGTACCTGCACCATGCCCAGTTGGAGCCGCCTTCGGCGCTGGCGCGCTTCAACCCTGACGGTTCGCTGGAGATCTGGCTGCCGAATCAGGCGCAGGACATGTTCCTGGCCGATATCGCCAAGCGCACCGGCCTGGCCCCGGAGCGCATTACCCTGCATTCGCCGTTGTTGGGTGGTTTTTTCGGGCGGCACTTCCTGTATGACTCGGCCAGTCCTTACCCGCAGGCCATCGAGTTGGCCAAGGCGGTGGGGCGCCCGGTGAAGTTGATCTGGAGCCGCGAAGAAGAATTCCTGCGGGATGTGCTGCGCCCGGTCGCAGCGGTGAATTTCCGTGGGGCGCTGGACAGCGACGGCTGGCCGGTGGCGATTGAAGCGGTGAGCGCCACGGAGGGACCGACCGAGGCCCTGGCGGGCAAGCAGGGCGAGAAGCTCGACCCGACGGCCCTTGAGGGACTGTCCGGCAAGTCCTATGCGATTCCCAACAAGCGTATCGCGCAGATCTATGTGAAGGGCCCGGTGATGCTGGGCTACTGGCGTTCGGTGGGCAATTCGCTGAATGACTTTTTCTACGAATCCTTCCTGGATGAACTGGCCGACAAGGGTGGCAAGGACCCGTTCGAGTTGCGCCTGCATCTGTTGCGGGATAACCAGCGGCTGACCACTCTGCTGAAGGCGGTGGGCGAGTTGTCGGGTGGCTGGAAACGTGGGCCGTTTGTTGCCGAGGACGGCAGCAAGCGCGCACGCGGGGTGGCGATGGCGTCACCGTTCGGCACCCAGACGGCGGTGATTGCCGAGGTGTCGATCGAGAACGGCCAGGTCAAGGTGCATGACATCTGGCAGGCAGTCGACCCGGGCAGCATCGTCAACCCGGCGATTGTCGAGGCGCAGGTGAATGGGGCGGTGTCGCTGGGCTTGTCCCAGGTGCTGTTGGAGGAAGCGGTGTATGTGGACGGCTTGCCTCGAGCGCGTAACTACGATTTGTACCCGGTGCTGCCGCCTTCGCGGATGGCCCGGGTGCACGTGCGCGTGATCGAGAGCGGGGAAAAAATGGGCGGTATTGGCGAACCGCCGCTGCCCGCCGTGGCGCCTGCCGTGGCCAACGCCGTCGCGGCGTTGACCGGGCAGCGTGTTCGCAGCATGCCGTTAAGCCGCCACTCCTTCACCTGACCGGGGCCTGAGCACTTATGAACAACCGTCGATTCGCAAGAACCGTTGGCTGGCTGGCGCTGCCGTGCCTGGTCGCCGCAGGCCTGCTGGCCTGGTATGTCACCCGCGAGCCTGTCTCGCCGCTGGGGGCCGAGCCCGTCGCCACGGACCCGGCGCTGGTCGCCCGAGGCGAGTATGTCGCCCGGCTCAGCGACTGTGTGGCGTGCCACAGCGTGCCCAACGGCAAGCCCTTTGCCGGTGGCCTGGAAATGGCCACGCCGCTGGGGGCGATCCACGCCACCAACGTCACGCCAGACCCGGAAACCGGCATTGGCAGCTACAGCCTCGCCGACTTCGACCGCGCGGTGCGCCAGGGTGTCGCGCCGGGTGGGCGCCGCCTGTATCCGGCGATGCCGTATCCGTCCTACGCCAAGCTCAGCGACGATGATGTGCGCGCCCTGTACGCGTTCTTCATGAAGGGCGTGGCGCCGGTGCAGCAGGCCAATATCAAGAGTTCGATCCCGTGGCCATTGAATATGCGGTGGCCGATCGCGCTGTGGAACGGCGTGTTTACCGACAGCAAGCCGTATGTCGCGAAGGCCGGGAAGGATGAACTGTGGAACCGGGGCGCCTACATCGTGCAGGGCCCGGGGCATTGCGGCAGTTGTCACACACCACGGGGCCTGGCCTTCAACGAGAAGGCACTGGATGAAAGTGGCAAGCCGTACCTGGCCGGTGGCTTGCTCGACGGCTGGTACGCACCGAGCCTGCGGGATGATCCCAACACCGGCCTGGGGCGCTGGAGCGAGCCGGAAGTGGTGCAGTTTCTCAAGACCGGTCGCAACAAACATGCGGTGGTTTATGGCTCGATGACCGAGGCGTTCAACAACTCCACGCAGTTCATGAGCGACGATGACCTGGCGGCGATTGCACGCTATCTGCGGTCGTTGCCGGGCGACGAGCAGCGCGACGGTGCGGCCTGGCAGTATCAGGCGGTGTCGGCTGCGCAACGCCTGGATGCGCCGGGTGCGCATACCTATGTGACCCGCTGCGCCTCGTGCCACGGGCTGGAAGGCAAAGGGCAACCGGACTGGATGCCGCCGCTGGCCGGCGCCACCTCCGCACTGGCCAAGGAGGACGCCTCGGCGATCAACATCACCCTCAATGGCTCGCAGCGCGTAGTGGCGGCCAATGTGGCGGACGCTTATCGCATGCCGGCGTTCCGTGAGCAGTTGTCGGACCAGGAGATTGCTGAAGTGCTGACGTTTGTGCGCGGCACCTGGGGCAATCAGGGTGGGGCGGTGGATGCCAAGGCGGTGGGCAAGTTGCGTGAGCACACGGGCCCGGCGAGCAGCAGCCCGATCATTCTGCAAATGCGCTGAGGGAAATGCGCCTTGTGAGGGAGGCGCTTTGTGTAGGAACTGCTTTATGTGGGAGCGGGCTTGCTCGCGAAGGCGGTGTGTCAGTGAAGAACTTGCTGACTGACACACCGCCTTCGCGAGCAAGCCCGCTGCCACATTTTCAGGCGCGTTTCGGCAGCTTCCAGTTGGGTCGGATGAAGTGGCAGGTGTAGCCATTCGGAATCCGCTCCAGGTAATCCTGATGCTCCGGCTCCGCTTCCCAGAAAGGCCCCGCCGGTTCGATTTCCGTCACGACACGGCCTGGCCACAACCCCGAGGCATCCACATCCGCTGCGGTGTCTTCAGCGATGTCGCGTTGCTGTTCGCTCAGGTAATAAATTGCCGAACGGTAGCTGGGGCCCAGGTCGTTGCCCTGGCGGTTGGGCGTGCTGGGGTCGTGGATCTGGAAAAAGAACTCGAGGATCTGCCGGTAAGTGATCACCGTCGGGTCGAAGACGATCTCGATGGCTTCGGCATGGTTGCCGTGGTTGCGATACGTGGCATTCGGCACATCGCCGCCGGTGTAGCCGACCCGCGTGTGCAGCACGCCGGGGTAGCGGCGCAGCAGGTCTTGCATGCCCCAGAAGCAGCCGCCGGCGAGCAGGGCGGTTTCGGTCGGGTTGGTCATGGTCTGTGCTTCCCCTTGTTGGATACCTCGCTAGTTATGGGGGCAGGTTGGACGATTCCAAGGTCGAGGGGCGCGCCTTCGATCGGCTTTGTCCGCGTTGCCCGCAGCGCCATCAACAGCGCCAACACGGGTGCCAGGGTAAACAGCGCGAACAGCCAGCGCGCGGCATGGGCGATGCCGCCATTGCCCGCCACTTCATTGATGCCCGCCATGTTCGAGATCACCCCCGCCAGCGCCGCGCCCATGGCCATGGCGAACAGTTGCAGGGTGGTGATCGACGAAGCGGCCGTGTCCTTGTCCTGTTCCGAAGCCACTTGCAGGATGCGCGTCAGCAGGTGCGGCCAACCCAGGCCGATGCCGAACCCCACCAGGAACAGCCCCAGGCAGATAGGGGCCAGCAATGTCCATTCGCCCTGGCTGGCGATGGGCGTAGTGATCGCCAGCATCATCAAGCCCGCCACGATAAACAATGGCCCCGCGATGATGGCGCGATGTGGACCGCGGCCGGTCCAGCCGGAGCTGATGATTTCCGAGACCGTCCAGCCGGCCGCCATCAGCGCGGCCATGTAACCGGCGATCAGCGGCGACTGGCCATGCAAGTGCTGCAGAAAGTACGGCATGAAGATCTCGCTGCTCATGCCGATCACCAACAGGCAGGTGGTCGCATAAAGCGCGCAGAGCGGGGTGCTGAACTTCAATGCATCCCGGGGCAAAAGACGCACGGTGGCGCTGGACTCCTTGCGGATCAACAGCACCACCAGCACGACACAGGTGGCGATACCCAACAGGTTCCAGCTCGGCAGCGCCGAGACGCTGCCGGCACACACCGCCAGCACCGCGCCCGCCAGCAGCACCAGTTGCGGCACCGGCAAACGGGCGGTGGCGGTCGCCGTGGTGTCGCGTGGGGGCAGGGCGCGGCTGGTGAGTACCATGTACGCCAGGCTCACCGGCACCATCGAGCCGAAGGCCAGGCGCCACGCGTCCATCTCGGCAAACACGCCACCCACCGCCGGCCCGACGAGCGTCGCCACGCCCCACATCCCCGACACCAGTGCCATTGCGCGCGGCCACAGGCGCTCTTCGAACACCAGTTGGATCATCGAGTAACACAGGGCCAGCAAGACCCCGCCGCCCAGTCCCTGGATGGAGCGCCCCGCGAGCATCACCGGCATGTTCGGCGCCAGGGCACAGATCAGCACGCCCACCATGAACACCAGTGTGGCCAGCGCATACGCCAGCCGTGGACCGGTGCGTTGCAACAACTTGGAGGTGAGGGCGGAACCGAGGATCGAGGCCACCACGTACAGTGTGGTGCTCCACGCATAAAGCGCCAGGCCGCCGATTTCGGCCACCACCGACGGCAGGATGGTGGTGGCGATGTAGGTGTTGGTGGCATACAGCGCGATGCCGCCTGAAAGGGCAATGGAGCGCGTGGCGTTCTTGCCGCTAAGCAACTCGCCCCAACTGCTGTCTTGGGTTTGCATCAACGATTCCTTGTAATGCGTTCGCGGTATGGAAGCCGGCGAAGGGCATAAGCGTCAGGCTTGAGGTAATTAACCAAGCAATTGCTTTTAATATTGCGTTGAGGCGAATTATTTTGCAAGGAATGACTTGTCAGGTGGCTGAGTCGCTATGGCAGCCGAGGGGGGAGCGTGAGACGCGCGGTTTCCCACGGCCGGCAGCACTTCACACCATCAGTTTCCGGCTGAACTTGGTTTCCATCACGATATGCGAAGCGGTGTGCGCCACCCCTTTGATCATGTTGATCCTGATGAGCTCGGCATTGAGTTCGCTCAGGGTGGCGGTGGCCAGGTGAATGATGAAATCGGACTCCCCCGAGACCGCGTAAACGGCCTGCACCGCTTCCATCCTGCGCAGCGAGGTCATCACATCGGTGTAGCTCTTGTTGGTGCAGGAGGTCATGGTAAAGCAGGTCACCGTCTGCTGAAGCCGGTCCTGGTCGATGCGCACGCTGTAGCCGGTGATGACGCCGGCCTTTTCCAGGCGGGTAATCCGCTCCTGCACCGCAGAGCGCGAGACCCCGAGCTTGCGGGCCAATGACGCGGTGGGTTCGCGTGCGTTGGCTTGCAGCAGGCCAAGCAATTGCCTGTCCTTGTCGGTGAGGTTAAACAATGGACCGGGATTCTGCGTATCCATGGACACGTCCTTGACCCTCGCTGGGGTTCAGTTTTTATGAGTCGCCCTGTGTTGCGAGCGCTTTTCCTGAAACATATCCATCATTTTCAGGCCGGCGTAAACCGTTTGTGCGGCCGCCGGGCCCAGGGGGCCGCCATTCCATTCCAGGCCGTAGGCATCGAACAGGCGGTAGCGATCGGTTTCGCCGCAGATCGCCTCGGCGATGACGCGTGCGCCGATCGGCGCGGTGTTCATACCATGGCCACCAAATGATGTACACGCCCACAATCCCTGCCCCAGCGGGCCAATGTGCGGCATCTTGTGCCGCGCATAACCCATCAACCCGGACCAGGCCTTGTCGATCCTGATGCCGCGCAATTGTGGATAAACGTCGAGGATATCCTGCGTCAGCAATTGCCCCAGGCGTTTCTCATCCTGCAGGTTGCGCGTGGTAATGCGGCCGCCCCAGAGCAGGCGGTCGCCCTCGACGATGCGGTAATAGTCCGAGGCCCGGCGGTTATCGCCCACGGCATCGGAGGTACAGACCGCCTCGGCCAGGCGATCGCCCAGGTGCTCGGTCAGCACCGCATAGGTCGCGATCGGCAGGAAGGCGCGGCGTAATTTGCCGAACTCAGGCCCCCCATAGCCGCCGCAGCAGTACACCACGTGGGCACAATCGACAGTGCCCTGATCGGTGATGACCCGGTGTCGCCCGTTGCGGCTTTCGACGGCGGTCATGGGCGAGCGTTCATGGATTTTGCCACCACTTTGCTCGATCAGTCGGGCCAGGCCGAGGCAATAGTTCAAGGGGTGGAAGTGAAAGCCATGGTTGTCGCGCAGCGCCTGGAAATACCGCTCGGTCTTGAGCTTTTCGCGCACCGCCTGGCGATCCAGGTAGTCGAGGTGAAAGTCGAAATCCGCGGCCATTTTGTCCCGCACGCGCTGCAGGTTGTCGCCATCTTCGTAGCGCACCACACTCAGTTTTCCCGGGGTTGGCGTGCAGCCGGGCAACTGATGATGGGCGATCATGCCCCGAACAATCTCGACGCCTTCAAGCGACAGTTTGAACAGCGCGGCGGCCGTCGGTTTGCCGCAGCGTCGCTCGATGGCGGCCAACCCTTCGGACCAGCCCTGGAGCACGAAGCCACCGTTGCGCCCCGACGCTCCCCAGGCCACGCGACCGGCATCCAGCAGCACCACCGACTGCCCCCGGGAGACCAGCTCCCACGCCGTGCTCAGCCCCGCCAGCCCGGCGCCGATCACGCACACATCGGCCCGGGCGTTGCCACACAGCGCCTGGCGTTCAGTCGTGTCGCGCATCGTGGCGGTGTAGTAATTGTTGTTATAGGTGTACATGAAGTCGGTCGTCCTTTTTTTGCGGCGCAGGCGTACAGCGCGCCGCGTCGAGGACGGGGCGCCTGTACGGCCTGTGGGGTTTTTTACTGCACCTGGGTAAGGTCGGCGCCGTACCATTTCTCTGACAATTGCTTGAGCGTGCCGTCGGCTTTCATGTCGGCGACGATCTTGGTCAGCGCGCTGTTGAACGCCTCATCGCCCTTGTCCACGGCGATGGCCAGGGGTTCGTAGTAGGCGGGTTTGCCTTCCACCCTGACGATGGGGTAGCCATTCTTGACGGCGGCGACGATGGTGGGCAGGGCGGACAGGGTTGCGTTCAGCCGCACCCCGTCTCCCATGCGCAGGTCATCCAGCGGGCCCATGCTGTCGCCGTACGTGCGAACTTCGCCGGGGGTGACTTCGTAAGTGAACGGCGGCACATCGGCGGCGTCGATCTTCAGGCGGCGGTTGATATAGTCCTCCGAAGTCGTACCGGCTTCGACGCCGATGATCTTGCCGTTCAGGTCCGCCACTTTGGTCTCGGCCGCGTCCTTGTGCACCGCGAATACATACGGCGTGTAGTAGTAGATCGCGGGGAAGTCGAGCACCCGGGTGCGCTCGGTGGTCGGGGTCATGGAGCCGACCGACAGGTCCCAGCGGCTCGACCAGCGCCCGGCGGTGATGATCCCGTATTCGGGCGTCACGAAGTCGACTTTGCTGCCCAGGCGTTTGCCGATTTCGCTGGCGACGTCGATATCGAAGCCTTGCAGCTTATTGTCCGGGCCCAGGAACGATTGCGGTGGCCAGTTGGCCGAGGTGGCCACCTTGATCACCTTGGTTTCATGGATGCGGTCGAGGGTCGAGCCCGCCCAGGCCGCGCCTGTGAGGCTGGTGAGGGCGGTGGCGACAGCGGCTGCGGTGAAGAAGCGAGTGAACGAGATCATGGGTAAGCCTCCAGTATCTTGAGTGCGGTGCCTGTTGTTTTTATCGGTGACTTCGCAAGGTTCGACGGTGCTGCTCAGTGGCTGAGAATCTGCGACAGGAATTCCCGGGCACGCTCGTGCTGCGGGTTGTCAAAAAACTCGGTGGGTTTGGCTTGCTCGATGATGCAGCCCTGGTCCATGAAGATGATCCGGTCGGCCACCCGCCGGGCGAATCCCATCTCGTGGGTGACGCAGACCATGGTGATGCCGTCCTGGGCCAGTTCGCCCATCACGTCCAGCACTTCCTTGACCATCTCGGGGTCAAGGGCCGACGTGGGCTCGTCGAACAGCATGATGCGCGGGCGCATGCACAAGGCCCGGGCAATGGCGACGCGCTGCTGCTGGCCGCCCGAGAGCTGGCTGGGGTATTTGTCGGCCTGGTTCCCGATGCGCACCCGATCCAGGTATTCATAGGCCAGTTCGCGGGCCTGGGGCTCGCTGAGCTTGCTCACCAGACGCGGTCCCACCATGAGGTTCTCCAGCACCGTCATGTGCGGGAACAGGTTGAACTGCTGGAACACCATGCCGACCTGGCGCCTTATGCCCGCCACGCAGGCGGCATCACGGGTCAACTCGGTGCCCTCGATGAACACGTGGCCTTTCTGGAAGTCTTCCAGCAGGTTCAGGCAGCGAATCAACGTGGACTTGCCGGAGCCCGACGGCCCGCAGACCACCACGATTTCACCGCTGGCAATGTGCAGGTCGATGCCCTTGAGCACATAAAAATCGCCATACCATTTATGCATGTCCTGGATCGATATTGCAGGGTATGGAGCAGGGACTATTGAGGGCTGATTCATCGTCATGCTCCTGGTTCAGCGATGGGCGCGGTTGAAGTGCTTTTCCAGGCGGGCCTGGACGGTTTCCAGCACGATCGACAGCAGCCAATACAGCACGGCGGCGGTGATCAGCATTTCCAGGTGCCGGAACTCGGCGCGTCCCTGGGTTCGTGCCAGGAACATCAGCTCCCAGACGCCGATCACCGACACCAGCGAACTGTCCTTGAGCATCGAGATGAACTGGTTGCCCGTTGGCGGAATGATCAAGCGCATGGACTGCGGGAGAATCACCCGGGTCATCGTCTGGAACGGGTTCAGGCCAATCGCCCGCGAGGCTTCCCACTGGCCCCGCGAGATGCTGCTGATACCGGCGCGGAAGATCTCCGTCAAGTAGGCGCCATAACACAGCGAGAGCGCCAGGATCCCGGCTGGAACCGCCCCGACGACATACCCCAGTTGAGGGATGCCCAAGTAAATCAGATAGATCTGGATCAGCAGCGGGACGCCGCGGAAAAACGAGGTATAGAAGCTCGCAATCGCAATCGCGAAGCCGTTGGAAGACAAGCGCGCGGTGGCGCCCAGCAGCGCCAGGACGAACGCAATCGCAATCGAAATCGCCGACACGTAGACGGTGGTGAACACCCCCTGGGTGATCATGAAGCCGATTTTGGTCGCGATGAAACTGTAGGAAAGGTTGAAGGTGTCGAAGAACAACAGGAACAGCACCAGCAACTCGCACCAGACCGTGATGATCTGCGCGCGCAAGGGAAAGCGGCCTAGGATGAACAGGTTCAGCACCACCGTCAGGGTGAGCGTGCCGCCCACTGCAATGTCACGCGCCAGTGGTGCCTTCAGGTCGAGAACGATGGGGCCCATCAAGTGGGAGAGGCGGCCTTCACCGACGCCGCAGGCGAGCGTGATGATGAAAATCACCACGGCCACCGCGCCCATGAATACCGCGCTGTCCGTCATGCGGGTCTTGACGATATGGTCTCTGTACATGGCTTACACGCCCCGGGGTGAGCCCCTTTATTGTTGTAAGCCCATTATGGGTTGACGAAATGCCGGGCGGCACCCTGCGGATTGTTGGGATTTGCGGTTTTTATGAGCGTATGAGGCGAGGGGAACCCTACATCTGCCGGAATCTTCTGGCACAGCAAGCGCATTCCACCGAAGAATAGTTCCTATGCTTTTAGCCTCTCTACTGCCGCACCCTGCAAAAAGGAATGCTGGTCTGGCGATTAAAACCGGGCGTTCAAGCGTCCCCAATCCCAGGAACTGAACATGACTCTTCAAGCAAAACTCGATGCATTCAAGGCTGACTTCGTGGCCGGTAAACCACCGTATAACGCGCCGCCCCACGTGCACGCGCTGATGAAGCGCGCCACCGACGAACTGATTGCCAGCGGCCAGGCCGAGCGCGCGTTGAAGGTTGGCGACAAAGCCCCGGCATTCAAGCTCAACGACCCGGACGGCAATCCTGTTTCCTCCGTGGAGCTGTTGGCCAAGGGGCCGCTGGTGATGACCTTCTACCGCGGCGTTTGGTGCCCGTACTGCAACATGGAGCTGCAAGCGCTGGAAGAAGCCTTGCCCGCATTCCGTGAGCTGGGTGCGAGCCTGGTGGCGATTTCCCCACAGAACAACGTGAACAGCCGCAAGTCGGTGCGTGAGAACAAGCTGAGCTTCCCGATCCTGTCCGACACCCTGAGCGATGTGGCCGATGCATTCGGCCTGCGTTTCAAGTTGCCCGACTATCTGGTGGATTTGTACAAATCCTTCGGCAACGATCTGCCGGCCTTCAACAATAACCCGGCCTGGGTGTTGCCCATGCCGGCACGCTTCGTGATCGGGCAGGACGGTGTGATCACTTATGCGGAGGTCAACCCGGACTACACCCGTCGCCCGGATCCGTCCGAGCTGATTCCAGCGCTGCGCGGTTAACGGTTTTCCATCAACTGCTCAACAAAGTCGACAAAGGCGCGGGCCTTGGCGCTTGCCATCCGCCCGGTGGGGAAGATCGCCCACAGGTCCAGCTCCGGCAGCGCCCAGTCCTGAAGCACCGCTACCACCTCGCCACTCGCCAGCTCGGGTGTGAACATCCAGGCTGACGAGACGGTGAGGCTGTAGTTCGACAACACCGCTGTACGCACCCCTTCGGCAGCACTCACACGAACACGGCCAGAGAGCGTGGCCGATTGTTCGCTGCCGTCCTTTTTGAATGACCATGAGGTACCACCTCCGCCCAGCGCATAGATCACCGCTTCGTGATCGGCCAGGTCGGCGGGGGACTCAGGTCTGCCGTACCGTTCGAAGTAAGCCGGTGTACCCAGCACGAGCCGCCGGCACTGGGCGATTTTTCTCGCGGTCAGATTCGAATCGCTGAGGTTGCCCATGCGCAACGCCACGTCGATGCCTTCTTCAATCAGGTTCGTCGAGCGGTCGTCCAGGCGCAGGTCAACATCCAGCTGCGGGTGCATTTCCAGGAAGTCGCCAAGGTGCGCAAGAATGTGCAACCGGGCGAAGGTGGTCGCTGCCGAAATACGCAGGGTGCCGGTCAGCCCGGCAGCCGACCCGCGGGCGGCAAGTTCGGCTTCGTTCGCCCCCTCGATAACCTTCCTGGCGTGCTCGAAAAACAGCGTGCCGGCCTCGGTGGGCGTCAAGCCGCGGGTCGAGCGGATCAGCAGGCGCACACCCAGGTGCTCTTCAAGTTGCGCGATGGTTTTTGAAATAGCCGGTTGCCCGACGTCCAGACGCCTGGCAGCCGCAGAAAAGGAACCTGTCTCTACTACGTAGACGTAGGTTTCCATAGCCGCCAGCCGATCCATTCTGTACTTCCCCGCAATGATTCATCTCTTTGCGGGCAGTCTGCCGGGATTGCCGGGGAGGCGCCAGTACATCAAGGCTTGCGGTAAGCCATGTATTCGTTCTGCAAAACAATGTGATCCGCCACGTACGTCGCATCGTGCCAAACCCCATAGATAAACGAAAACGCGCGGTTCACCAGGTTCGGCAAACCCAGAAAGTAAATCCCGCTCTCCGCCGAAATTCTGGGCGCGCCGTCCATTGGCACTCCTGATTCAGCAAGCACTCACCCTGTGGCGAGGGAGCTTGCTCCCGCTGGGCTGCAAAGCAGCCCTGAACCCTGCAATCGATATCGACCTGACGGAACACCAGTGCCTGTTTTGGGGCCGCTTCGCAGCCCAGCGGGAGCAAGCTCCCTCGCCACAGGTTGTCGGCTGCCCTCACGCTTGCGGTATTGGTCAGACGGTTACCGTTCTGCCACCTGCGCTGAGTGCTTTCGCCCCATTTTCGCGCACGGCACAGCGTGTTTTGCACGACGTCCCGCCTATCCAGCGGGCCCGACAACAGCGGTCCGTTTCTTGCTAGAGCCAGCTTAATCAATGACATGGCATTTTGCCGTCAATCATTTCAAAGCTTGATTCGCTGTTGAGGCGAGTGGTTCTAGGAGTAGTCGGACATGCAAAGTGTGTTGTCGCCAGGTATCCGCCTGCTCGGACGTTTTGGATTCGCGCGCAAGTTCCAGATCCTTTTTTTCCTGTTCATGCTGCCCCTGGCGGGCAGCCTGTGGATGATCGCGCAGGAGTACCGCACCAAGCTGACGGTGATTTCCAATGAGCAATCCGGGGTACGCGAACTGTTGGCGCTGGATGCCCTGGACGCCCAACTGACCGCCCAGCGCAACCTGGCGGCGCGCTGGAAAGCTGCCGACATCCTCCACGACCAGACACCCGCGGCCAAGGCGGCCATGACTGCGGTCGATACCAATTTCCCGCTGATCCTGCAAAGCGTGCTGGCCCTGGGCGAGGCCCTCAAAGCCCAGAACGCCCGCCCGGATACCCTTGCACGTTTTGAGGCATTGCAAGCCTCGGTCACGGGCATGGATTCCCAATCCCTGCGCACCGTGGGCTGGTGGCCGGATGGTTATGACCGCTTCACGTCTGCGCTGAGCGCGATGCAAACCCTGCGCGAACAGATCACCATGGACACCGGGTTGATCCTCGATCCGTGGCTTGAAACCTATTTGCTGATGCAGATTTCCACCCAGCAAACCCCCGACCTGATCGAGCGTATCGGGCGTATGGCGAGCGTCGGGCAGTCATCCATCGCATCGGGGCAGTTCACCCTGCAAAGCCGTTTGCAGATGCGTGATTTGCGCGGTCGCATCGGCGATGCAAGGGACCAGTTGGTCAAGGCCGCCGCATCCCTCAAGGCCAAGCAATACCCGGGGCTGCAAACCTGGATCGCGCAATACGACGACAGCTTGCAACTGCTGGACAACGAGCTGAAGACCCTGGACGAAGGCGTGTTCGGCGGCACCATCAAGCTCGATACCACCGGCTTCGAACGCAGTGTGGATGGCATGCTCGGTACCCTCGGCGCGTTGCGTAAACAGTCGCTGACCTCGCTGGACGCGCGCCTGGGTTACTACCGCGACAGCTCGCTCAAGCAATTCATCCCGGTGGCGGTGACGTTCAGCGTGCTGGCGCTGGCAGCCCTGTACCTGTTCGTGTGCTTGCAGGCATCGATTCGCCGGAGTGCCAGCGGCATCACCACCCTGGCCGAATCCCTGCGCGACGGTAATCTGTGCGTTGAAGTGGCGGTGGAAGGGCGCGATGAACTGGCGGCCATCAGCACGGCGCTCAACGTGGCGGTGGTGCAGTTGCGCACCAGCCTGCTGGGGGTCAATCACGAGACGCAGCAGTTGGGCTCTGCGGTGCTGACACTCAATTCGCAATCGGGCAGCACGCTGACCGAAGTGGAAGACCAGCAACAGCAGATCAGCCAGATTGCAGCGGCCGCCACACAGTTGGCCGCGACCTCCATGGGCGTCGCCAAGAGCTGCGAGCAGGCCTCCGGCAGCGCGCAGAAAACCCGGCAGATTGCCGAAGACAGCAGCCGCGACAGCCAGCGCACCACCGCGAGTATCCAGCAACTCAACCAGCGCTTGACCGACACCTCCGATGCATTGGAGCGCGTCAGCCAGCAGGGCCAGCAGATCCAGTCGGTGGTTGACACCATTCGGGGTATCGCCGAGCAGACCAACCTGCTGGCGCTGAACGCTGCCATCGAGGCTGCGCGGGCTGGTGAACAGGGGCGGGGTTTTGCGGTGGTGGCCGATGAGGTGCGCAGCCTCTCGCAACGGACCCAGGCCTCCACGGCGCAGATCGCCGGCACGGTGGACAGTTTGCGCGCGACGGTGAGCCAGGCGGTCACCCTGATGGGCGTGGCCTGTGAGCAGGCGGTGACCGATGCCGAGTCCGTCACGGGCCTGGGCCATCGCCTGGGGGAGATCGCCAGCGCGGTGCAGAGCGTCACTGACACCCTGGCGCAGATCGCCACGGCGGTTGAGGAACAGGCAGCGACGGCGGATGAAGTGAGCGGCAATATCCAGCAGGTTGACCAGGCCGCCGGGCGCTTGCTCGACGGCGCGCGGGCGGTGAACCAGGCGGCGGATAGGTTGAGCAAGGGCAGCCGGGCGTTGAGCGACAACACGGCGCGGTTCCAGCTGGGTTGAGGGGCGGCCTACAGCGCAATGGATAGATGTTCTATCATGAGCATCTATTCATAAGCGGTGAAGCAATGCCATGAGAGACCTGCCACCCACCTCGACATTGCGCGCCTTTGAGGTTGCCACACGCCACGCAACCTTCACCTCGGCTTCAGAAGAGTTGCATGTCACCCAGAGTGCCGTCAGCCATCAGCTCAAGCACCTTGAAGAACTCTGGGGGTTGCAGTTGTTCCAGCGGGGCAAGTCACTCAGCCTGACGCCTGCCGGAGCAGCCCTTGCGCCGATCGTGCGCGAGTTTTTCATGAACCTTGAGGCGACACTCGCGGACCTGCGCGAGCAAAAGGGCAGGGTCCGGCTCAAGGTCAGTACCACCTATTCCTTCGCGCTGAAATGGCTGCTGCCCCGATTGCCGAGCCTGGCCCAACGGCACCCTGAAATATTGGTCACCCTGGACTCCAGCGACAAGATCATCAACTTTTCAAGCGCGGAGGCTGATGTTGCGATCCGCCTGGGCAACGGGAATTACCCGGCGCTGTATTCGGAGTTCCTGTTCCGCGAGCAGATTTTTCCGGTGGCCAGTCCCGATCTGTTGAAACGCTTTGGCCGGCCACACACACCCGCCGAATTGCTGCGCTATCCCTTGCTGATGCGCGACGGCGCCGACCTGGTGCCGAAGTGGGAAGTCTGGTTCCAGCACGTAGGGCTGGCGATTGCGCCGCTCAAGGAAAGTGTCAGGTTTGCGGACACCAACATGACGATCGAGGCGGCTTTGCTCGGCCAGGGCATTGCATTGGCGCGCAGTGGGCATGTGGAGTCAGAGCTGAGCGATGGCAGCCTGGTGAGGCTGTTCGATGTGCCGTTCCCGTCACCGGTCGCTTATTACTTTGTCTGCCCCAAAGGCATCGAGTCCCAGCCGCATATCGTCAGCTTTCGTGATTGGCTGATGCAGGAAGCCGTAAACGCCGGACTGGCTTACGAATAAAGCATGAGGATTTGCTCATTCTTCAATGAGCAGACTTCGCTTCAGTTAAGGCGCCGGTTTGCTTAGGATGGGCGCATGCCTTATCCCATTATTCTCCTGGTCCTCTTCGCTGCCTTACTGCACGCCAGTTGGAATGCGCTGCTGCGTGGCGGCGCCGACCGGCTCTGGTCGATGACGGTGATGTGCCTGGCGGTCGCTATCGCCAGTGGCGGCGTTGCGGTGTTCCTGGACCCTCCGGCGCCAGCCAGCTGGTTTTATGTGGTGCTGTCAGCGGTGCTGCACGTGGGCTACAACCTGTTCCTGGTGCGCAGCTACAAAGTCGGAGACCTGGGGCAGACCTACCCGATTTCACGGGGCTCCTCGCCGGTGCTGATCACTTTGGGTGCCGCCGTGTTTGCCGGGGAGAGTGTCTCGGCCAGCTCGCTTCTGGGCATTGCCCTGGTGTCGGGCGGCATCATTTCCCTGGCGTTCAGGGGGCGCCGGCTCGCCGTTCCCAGCCTGCCATACGCCCTGGGCACCGGCTGTTTCATTGCCGCCTACAGCGTGACAGACGGCATCGGCGCGCGCCTGTCGGGTGCGCCGATGGCCTACACGGTATGGATGTGCGCCTTGTGGGGCGTGTTGATGCCGGCGGTGTATATCGGCCTGCGGGGCCCGAAAAGTCTGTTCAGCCTGCGGCCCGGGTTTTTCACGGCCTTCGCCGGTGGGCTGGTGTCGCTCCTGGCCTACGGAATCATTATCTATGCCATGGCCGGTGCGCCCATGGGCGCGGTCTCGGCCTTGCGCGAGACCAGCGTGCTGTTTGCGGCACTGATCGGCTATTTCTTCCTGGGCGAGACACTGACGGTCCGCAAGGTGCTGGCGTGCGTGGTGATTGCCACCGGCACCATCCTGATCGGCTGACAGCAGGCAAAGCATTTTCCACCACCACATGAAGGTTCGCGCAATGGATACCGTCCCGCAGGCACCGCTGATTCTGATAACAGGTGGAAGTCGTGGC
This sequence comes from Pseudomonas sp. C6002, assembly GCF_013385805.1. Classification (NCBI taxonomy): domain Bacteria; kingdom Pseudomonadati; phylum Pseudomonadota; class Gammaproteobacteria; order Pseudomonadales; family Pseudomonadaceae; genus Pseudomonas; species Pseudomonas sp. C6002. Next base: position 102,229 of record NZ_JACAPH010000009.1, read on the forward strand.
GTTGGCGCCGCCACCGCGCGGCTGGCCGCCGCACAAGGTTATGACGTGGCGATCAGCTTCGTTTCCGATGAGTCTGCCGCCCTCGCGGTGGTGGCGGATGTAGAAGCGGCAGGGCGCCGGGCGTTGGCCGTACGCGCGGACAGCGCAGACCCGGAGCAGGTCGTCCAGTTATTTGCGGCGATAGATCGGGCGTTCGGGCGCATCGATGTGCTGGTTAACAACGCCGGGATCAACGCATTGCAGTCCCGGGTCGAAGACTTGCCGTTCGAGCGGATGCAGCGGATTTTCGCGGTCAACGCGATCGGGCCGATGCTGTGTGCCCAGCAAGCGGTGAAGCGCATGTCGTTTCGTCACCAGGGGCGGGGTGGTGCCGTGATCAATATCTCGTCGGCATCCGCCCGGCTGGGCAGCCCCAACGAATATGTCGACTACGCCGCATCAAAGGGGGCTCTCGAGACCTTCACCATCGGGTTTGCCAAGGAAGTGGCCAGGGAGGGAATACGCGTCAACTGCATCCGCCCGGGGCATATCTACACCGACATTCACGCCAGTGGCGGGGAGCCAGGGCGGGTTGATCGCGTAAAGGATTCGATCCCCATGGGCCGCGGCGGTCAGCCTGAAGAAGTGGCTCGGGCGATCCTGTGGCTGGCAGGCGCCGAGGCGTCCTTCATCACCGGTACGTTCCTGGACGTCACCGGCGGGAAATGAGCAGCAGGGCGTGGCACCGAGGTTTCCCTCGGTAGGCCACGCCCGGCATGCGTGCACTGGGTCAGCTGTTGAGCCTGACTTGCTCCTTCGCCAGCTTCACCACATTGTCCAGGGTAAAGCCGAACTTGGCCTGCAACTTGGACAGCGGTGCCGAGGCGCCAAAGCTGTTCATCACCACCTTGGCCCCGGTTTGCCCCACGTAGCGATCCCAACCCAACGGGCCGGCCTGTTCCACCACCAGTCGTGCCTTCACTGCGGGTGGCAGCACGCTGTCGCGGTAGGCCTGGTCCTGTTCTTCGAACAGTTCCCAGCTCGGCATCGACACCACTTGCGCCGCCACGCCTTCAGTCTTCAGTTGCTCATAGGCTTCCACCGCCAGGCTGACTTCACTGCCGGTGGCCATCAGGATCACCTGGGGCTTATCGGCGCCGGCCAGCACATAAGCACCACGGGATGTACCCGTCGCCGCTGCGTATTTCGTGCGGTCCAGGGTCGGCAGGTTCTGCCGCGATAGCACCACGCAGGTCGGCCGATGGGTCTGGGCCAGGGCGATCTTCCAGGCTTCCAGGGTTTCATTCGCGTCGCCCGGGCGCAGGGTCAGCAAACCCGGGGTGGCCCGCAGTTGGGTCAGGTGTTCGATGGGCTGGTGAGTGGGGCCGTCTTCGCCGACACCAATCGAGTCATGGGTAAACACGAACACCACCGGCAGCTCCATGATTGCCGCGAGGCGAATCGGCGGCTTCATGTAATCGCTGAACACCAGGAAGGTCGAGGTGTAGGGCCGCAGGTACGACAGCGCCATGCCGTTGGCAATCGCGCCCATGGCATGTTCACGAATACCGAAGTGCAGGTTGCGCCCGCCGTAGTTCTCGGCGCTGAAGCGCCCGGCGTCGTCGAACGTCAGGTTGGTCTTGGTGGACGGCGACAAGTCGGCCGAGCCCCCCAGCAGCCACGGGATCTGCTTGGCAAACGCATTCAACACCTCGCCCCCGGCGGCACGGCTGGCGACGCCTTTGGCATCAGTGGCAAAGCTCGGCAGTTGCTCCTGCCAATGCTCGGGCATCTCGCCGGCACGCATGCGGCGCAGTTCATCGGCCAGTTCGGGTTCGTACTGTTCGAGGTGGGACAGGGTCTCAGTCCATTGCTCATACAGCGGCTTGCTGCGCTTGAGCAGTGCATCCCGCAGGACCGTGCGCGCTTCATCCGGCACCAGGAAGCTTGAGTCTTCGGGCCAGCCGTACGCGGCTTTGGTCAGGCGGATTTCTTCATCGCCCAAAGGCTCGCCATGGGCCGACGCGGTGTTGTGCTTGTGGGGCGAGCCATAGCCAATCACGCTGTCGACCACGATCAGCGTCGGTGCCCCAGTGTTTTTCTGGAAGGTGCTAAGCGCGTCGCTCAAAGCCAGCAGGTTGTTTGCATCGGTGACGTGCAAGGTGTGCCAGCCATAGGCCTGGAAACGCTTGATCACGTCTTCGCTGAAGGCCAGTTCAGTGTGGCCTTCGATGCTGATGGTGTTGTTGTCGTAGATCCAGCACAGGTTCTCCAGCTTCAAGTGCCCGGCGATGGACGCGGCTTCGCTGCTGATGCCTTCCATCATGTCGCCGTCGCCGCACAGGGTGTAGACGTTGTAGTCGAACAGCACCTGGTCGTCACGGTTGAAACGCTTGGCCAGCCAACGCTCGGCCATGGCCATGCCGACGCTGTTGGCGCACCCCTGGCCGAGGGGGCCGGTGGTGGTTTCCACACCGGTAGTCATGCGGTATTCGGGGTGGCCGGGGGTTTTGGAGCTCATCTGCCGGAACTGCTTGATGTCATCCAGGCTGATGGCCGGCTGGCCGGAGCGCTTGCCGTGGGCGTCAATCTCCACCACGCCCGCCAGGTGCAACAGCGAATACAACAGCATCGAGGCATGGCCCACCGACAATACGAAACGGTCACGGTTGGGCCAGTCGGGGTGCTCGGGGTGATAGCGCAGGAAGCGGCTCCACAAGGTGTAACCGACGGGCGCCAGGCCCATGGGCGTGCCGGGGTGGCCGGAGTTGGCCTTCTGCACAGCGTCCATGGCGAGGGTACGAAGGGTGTTGATGCACTGGGTGTCGACAGCGTTGGCAGCGTGATTCATGGAACCTGTTCTCCATCGGGTGACGATCTACAGTGGAGGGCAGCGTGCGCCAAAGGTTTTATGAAATCGTCTGCCCCGCGACGAACGGGGACGCAAACGCGACAGGTTGATCTCAAACATGACAAGAGCCCGCCGGATGGGCTAGCTTCAAGGGGCATTCAGTCAATGATCAACTTGCGGAGGTACTCCATGCCAGTGAAACACGACCTGTATCAGGACCTGGGTTTGAGCAAGGAAGCTATTCATGAACGCAGGGCGAGCGATAACCGATTGGATTCGCTGCTCCACCAATACGACAGCGCCGACAAGGAGGTGCTGGAGCTTGAGTCCTCAAGCGGCGGTGACGAGGAGCTGGAGAAGCTGAAGAAGAAACGCCTGTTGATCAAAGACAAGATCGTCGAGCAACTGGAGAAAGCGACGGCCAAGTAGAAGATTTGTTCAGAATTGCCCGAAAGACAGCAGCACCGCCGCTGCCTATCATGCCAACCGTTCGCCCGGCACTGGGGCTCTTAGACGGCGCATGGAATGCGCTGTGGCCGGGCGAACTCTCTCTTTCAAGCCAGCAGCGCGCGCTTGCATTCGTCAATCGAGCGCTGCTGGGTTTCACCGTACAACTTCAACTCGTCGATAGTCTGGCGACCCAGGGCCTTTTCAAACTCGGCCTGGTTGGAGTTGGCCGCGTAGTGACTCTGCGCCGCATCCCCCAGGTTCGACTGGAAAATCCCCGCCGCACTCACCGGCAGAAAATCTTCGTACACCAACGGCTCCACGTCCACGTGGCCGGCGGCGATCAGTTCGTCCAGGGTTTTAACTTTGTCCTGGGCGGCCAAGCCTTTCTCGGTTACGAAGTAGCGGAAGTACGCCAGCTCCTGTTCGCGCATCTCGCGGTGATTGTCGGGGAACGCCTGGAAGTGTTGCTCCATCAATTCGGTGTAGCGCCCGGCATTGGCCTCATTCGGAAACGCGCCCAATTCATCCCGTGCAGCATTCAGCAGTTGGTCGTACAGCGCGCGACCCTTGGGCGTCAGCGCCACGCCACGTTGTTCGATTTCGCCGAAGCGCGCGCTGTGGCTGCCCTTGGCATCGGTAAAGGCGATTGCCTCGTCGAGGGCCTTGAAGCTGGTCTGGCGCAGCAGTATCGGGCACTGGCGGCGGGGCGGGCCTTCGATCACCGCCTTGGGGGTGATGCCTTTGCCGGGCATTGCGGCCTGCACCTGGTCAATGTCCAGGGTGCGCGGTGTCAGGTGGTTGATGTGCGGGCCCTTGAAGGCGACCACGTCGGCGATCAGCCGGTGCTGGTCGCTCAGTTGCTGGTATTGCGCGGCAGTGACGGTGGCGGTGTGGTGCCAGCGGAAGGTTTCCAGGGCTTGCTGGATAAACTCTTCGGCATGGGCGGCATCGAGGCCGCCGTCGGCTTCGGCTTGTTGGATCAGCTCAAGGGCGCGTGGGGTGAAGATCGAACGCTTGGCCAGGGCTGACTGGGCGAAGGCCCGCAGTTCCGGGTTTTCGATCAGTTCCAGGCGCAGCAGCGAAGTGAACACTCGGAACGGGCTGGTTTGCAGGGCGCTTTCATGCACGGCGCGAAAGGCGGTGGAGTGCACCGGTACCCCGGCCGGCGTGAGGTCGTAATAGCCCACCGGCTGCATGCCCATCACCGCAAACAGGCGGCTGATGGTCGCCAGTTCTTCAGCGGTGCCCAGGCGGATGGCGCCGTGGCGCTCCCTGTCCAGGCGCTGGATTTCCCCGGTGCGTTGCAGTTGATGAGCCAGCCCCGCGTCGGTGTCGAGCACGTGGGCATTGGTCTCGGCCACCAGTTCCATCAACGCTCCGTACAGCGGCACTTCATCGCGGTACATATCGGACATGGCTTTGGAGAAGCCTTTGCGAATCTCGTCAGGGCTGACGGTGGGCATAGAAAAATTCCTGGCGGCTATAGAGAGGAAAAGCACGGATGCCTGATTTTGTTGGGCCTGCCGGCGCCTTGCAAACGAAGATTCCTCTGGACTTCATTCTGCAAATGAATGAGCTGGATGACGTCAGCTTCACGTGCATCTCACCGTCGAAGGGCTCTACACTGGCCGTCACCTCTGAACGCGACGGAAGACTCGATGACGGCACAGCCTGCGACGAACATTCTGGAAACGATTGAAGGCCAGCGCCTGGCCAAGCCTGACGGCGAGCGCTGGCGTGACTGGGGCCCCTACCTGAGCGAGCGGCAATGGGGCACGGTGCGCGAAGACTACAGCGCCGACGGCGATGCCTGGCGCTACTTCCCCCACGAACATGCCCGCAGCCGCGCCTACCGCTGGGGCGAGGATGGCCTGGCGGGCTTCAGCGACAAGGCCCAGCGCTGGTGCCTGGGCCTGGCGCTGTGGAACGAGCGCGACGCGATTATCAAGGAACGCCTGTTCGGCCTGAACAACGCCGAGGGCAACCACGGCGAAGACGTCAAGGAATTGTACTTTTTCGTCGATGGCGTGCCGAGCCATGCCTACATGCGCACGCTCTACAAATACCCTCACGCGGCCTTTCCCTACGATGACCTGATCACCGAGAACGCCCGCCGTGGCCTTGGAGATGCCGAATACGAGATCCTCGATACCGGGGTTTTCGAAGACAACCGCTATTGCGATGTCACCGTCGAATACGCCAAGCACCAGCCCGATGATGTGTTCATGCGCATTACCGTGCACAACCGTTCAGACCAACCCACACGCCTGCAGGTGTTGCCGCACCTGTGGGCGCGCAACGACTGGAGTTGGACCCACGATGCCCCCAAGCCTGAATTGCGCCTGGAGGGCGAACAGGTGGTGGCGCGGCACCATGAGCTGTTCGATCGCCACCTCAGTGCCTGGGGCCAGGACGGGGTGGAATGGCTGTTCTGCGAGAACGAAACCAACTACCCCAGGCTGGACGGGCAACCGGCGCCGGGGCCGTTCAAGGACGGGATCAACGACTATGTGACCACGGGCCTGGAATCGGCGATTCGCCGGGATTCGGGCACGAAAGTGGCCGCGCGTTTCATCCTGGAACTGGCGGGCCAGGAAAGCAAAACCCTGTACCTGCGCTTCGCCCCGGCGGAGGCGCCGTGGATCAATGCGCGCAAGCTGTTCGAAGAACGCCGTCAGGAGACTGATGATTTCTACGCGGCGCTGCAGCAGGGCATCGCCGATGAAGACGCACGCAATGTGCAGCGCCAGGCCCTGGCCGGGTTGCTGTGGTCCAAGCAGCTGTACTACTTCGACGTGAATCAATGGCTCGACGGCGACCCGGCCCAGCCCGCGCCGCCGCCCGAGCGTTTGCATATCCGCAATACCCATTGGCGGCACTTGTCGAATTTCGACATTCTCTCGATGCCCGACACCTGGGAATATCCGTGGTATGCCTCCTGGGACCAGGGGTTCCAGGCGGTGGCCGTTGCCCTGATCGACCCCGGTTATGCCAAGCAGCAACTGTTGCTGTTGGTGAAAGACCGCTTCATGCACCCCAACGGTCAGTTGCCGGCCTACGAGTGGCGTTTCGACGACGCCAACCCGCCGGTGCATGCCTGGGCCAGTTGGCGGGTGTATCAGCAGGACAAGGCGCTGAATGGCGTGGGCGACATGGATTTCCTGGAGCGGATCTTCCACAAGCTGCTGCTGAATTTTTCCTGGTGGGTCAACCGCAAGGACGCCGAGGGCCGCAACCTGTTCCAGGGTGGGTTTCTCGGGCTGGACAACATTGCGCTGTTTGATCGCTCGGCTGATTTGCCGCCGGGTTATCAGTTGGACCAGGCGGACGGCACAGCGTGGGTTGCGGCGTACGCGCTGGACCTGATGCGTATCGGCCTGGAATTGGCCAAACGCAACGTGGTGTATGTGGATATCGCGGTGAAGTTCTTTGAGCACTTCCTGTATATCGCCGGGGCGATCAACCGCGTTGACGATGGCGCCGAAGGCTTATGGGATGAGCAGGATCAGTTTTTCTATGACGTGCTGCATCGTCCGGGCGGTGAAAGTGAGCCGGTGCGGCTGCGTTCTATCGTCGGCCTGATGCCGCTGTTTGCGGTGCTGGTGCTGGAGCAGCGCGAGCATGAAGGGCTGGAGGGGCTGCGCGAGCGGTTGCTGGGGTTTATGAAGCATCGGCCGGACCTGGCCAAGTTGGTGTCGCGCTGGAACGAGCCGGGGCAGGGGAATCGGCTGTTGCTGGCGTTGTTGCGGGGTGAGCGAACCAAGGATTTGCTGCGGCGCATGCTGGATGAGTCTGAGTTTCTCTCGACGTTTGGTGTGCGGTCGCTGTCGAAAGCGTTTGCCGAAGAGCCGCTGGCGCTGAAGATGAATGGCAATACGCTGTGTGCCCGTTATGAGCCGGCAGAGTCGGATTCGCGGTTGTATGGGGGTAACTCCAACTGGCGTGGGCCCTTGTGGATGCCGGTCAATTACATGCTGATTGAGTCGCTGCGGGAGTTTCATCGGTACTACGCGGATAATTTCTCGGTGGAGTATCCGGCGGGGAGTGGGTATCTGGCGTCGCTGGAGGAGGTTGCCGATGGGCTCAGTCAGCGGTTGACGCGTTTGTTTCTGAGGGATGAGAACGGTTCAAGGCCGTCGATGGTGGGGTATGCACAGTTGGAGGCGGACCCGGCGAGCCGCGACCTGGTGTTGTTCCATGAGTATTTTCATGGCGAGACCGGGCGGGGGTTGGGAGCTTCGCATCAGACAGGGTGGAGTGCGTTGGTGGCGCTGTTGTTGCAGCCAAAAACCTGAAAACAGCACAATCAAAATGTGGGAGCGGGC